>JAFADQ010000028.1 GCA_023424725.1 Bacteroidota bacterium | reverse complement strand
CCTGCGCTACCGATACCCTACAGTTCTGGGCCAGCAGCACCGGCTGCACACAATTCCACCGCTGGAACTTCGGCGATCCGGCAAGCGGAGCAGCTAACTTCGCGGAGGGCAAATACCCGCGCCACTTGTTTAGCGGGCCGGGCACCTACACCGTAACCTGCACCACCGAGCTCGATACCTTAACCACCATCGTTAACGTAGCCGGAGAGCTTGCCTCTGTTATGCCCGCCGATACGGTAATTTGCGCCGGGCAAACCTTGCCGCTGCACAGCCAGAGCGGCAACACCTGGAGCTGGAGCGCAAATTCAGATTCTGTACTGGCGCCAACCTCCAGCGGCACCTATGCTCTGGAGGGCAAAAATGCTTGCGGCAGCCGCCAATTTCAGGTGCAGGTAACGGTAATTCCGGAGCTACAGCCCCCTTTTGCAGCTAAAGACACCCTTGGCTGCGGAGTGCCATTTGTAGAATTAAGCGCCCAAAACCCCGGCAGCAGCTACCTCTGGAGCACCGGCCAAACATCGCAAACCATACAAGCCGCTACCGAAGGCGAGTACAAAGTACAGATCAGCAACGCCTGTTTTTCTATCCGCGACAGCATAACCGTAACCCTGCGGGCACCGGAACAAGGGCCACTACCAACCAACGTCTTCACGCCCAATAACGACGGCATAAACGACGAGCTGATTCTCTTTACCGGCCCGGCTGAAGAGTACGAGCTGCAGATATTTAACCGCTGGGGAAAAGTGGTATGGAGAAGCGATAACCCCGCAGAAAGCTGGAAAGGAGAAGAAGCCCCGGCAGGCGTGTATTTTTACTCGCTGCGGTTTACCGATTGCACGGGTAATGTGGTGCAGAAGAAGGGGAGCGTGAGTTTGCTAAGGTAGTTGGGCTGTAGCGGGTGTTTTTTAGGGCACGGCAGGGTAATTCAGTAAATTCTAAAATCCTGGAAATTCTGATTCAGACAAAAAAGGCGAATGCAATTCGCCCCTACAGTTATCTTGCAATGGCCAAAAATTACCTCACTACAACATAAATCATAATCTTCCTTGTAATCCCCAAAATCAAAGTTCAGACAAAAAAAACAGCGCCAGAATTAATCCGGCGCTGTTCTTATATCAATAATAAATCTGATCAATCTACTTTCACTACCCAGCCATACGGGTCGGGCATTTGGCCGGTGCGGATCTTGTCGAGCTCGGTGGCTACGCGGTTAGAAAATTCGCGGGTTTCGGAAGGTGGCAATTCGTAATTCTGACCCTGGTAGCCGATGGTGGCGATAGGGGCGATGGTGGCAGCCGTGCCGGTGCCGAAAGCCTCGGTTAGGGTGCCGTTGTTGTGGGCCGCTATTACTTCATCTACAGAAACTTTGCGTTCTTCTACCGTCATTCCCCAATCGCGGGCAAGCGTAAGTACGCTGTCGCGGGTAATGCCGGAAAGAATAGAGGTGCTAACGGCCGGGGTAATTAATTTGCCGTCTATCACGAACATAATGTTCATGGTGCCCGATTCTTCTATGTATTTGTGCTCTACGGCATCGGTCCAGATAAGCTGGTGGTAGCCCTGGTCTTGGGCCAGTTTTGCCGGATAAAGGGCCGCCGCGTAATTGCCGGCCGCTTTGGCATAACCGGCGCCGCCCTCTACAGAGCGCACGTACTGCTGCTCTACCTTAACCTTAACCGGCTGGCCATAATACGCGCCCACGGGGCAGGTAAAAATTACGAAACGGTAGTTAGCAGATGGCCGCACACCAATAAACTCGTCGGTAGCGAACATAAACGGCCTGATATAAAGCGAGCAGCCCGCTGTTGGCGGCACCCATTTTGCATCCAGCTTCAGCAAAGTGGTTAGGCCTTCCATAAAAATTTCTTCCGGAAGGGTGGGCATGCACAGGCGCTTTGCAGAGATGTTCAGGCGTTTATGATTATCCAGCGGGCGAAAAAGCACGATTTCTTTTTCCGGATTGCGGTATGCTTTCATTCCTTCGAACAAAGCCTGGCCGTAATGCAGCGCCGAAATTGCCGGGCTCATTTGCATGGGGCCGTAGGGCATAATTTGCGGTTCCTGCCACTCGCCGTTTTTAAAATCTACCACAAACATGTGGTCGGAAATTATTTTTCCGAATTCTATATTCTGGTAATCGAGCTCTGTTATGCGCGATTTTGGCGCTTGCTGCACCTTTATTTTAAGGGTTTCGGTTTCCATGTTGCTACGTTACGGAGTGGGCTCCGGGTTGGTAAATCAAATTTACGAAATTCTGAAGAATTGGTCTGTAGCGGCCTTATTTCCGGGGCTTCCAGGGTATTTCTTCGGCCTGCAGGCTTTGGGCCATGTGCCGGCTCAATACAAACAAATAATCGCTCAGGCGGTTCAGGTATCTTATTATCCGCTCGTTTACGGGGCTTTCTTCATCAAGCCGTATTACCATGCGCTCTGCGCGGCGGCAAACGGTGCGGGCCACGTGGCAAAAAGAAACCGACTGATGCCCGCCCGGCAACACAAACACCCGCAGCGGTGGCAGCTCCTCGTTTAGTTTATCCATTTCCCGCTCCAGCAGCTCAATATCCGAGTCAAGCAAATCGGGCAATTTCATGGCGCTTTTATCAGGGTCCGATGCCAGGGTAGAGCCGATGGTAAACAAGCGGTCTTGTATTTCGGCAAGCAAATCCTTTATCAGTTGGTTAACTTCCTGGTCGCGCAACATGCCAATCCACGAGTTCAGCTCGTCTACCGTTCCGTAGCTTTCTATTCGTGTATGCGATTTCCGTACGCGGGTGCCGCCAATTAAAGAGGTCTGGCCTTTGTCGCCGGTTTTGGTATATATTTTCATGCGATGATAATTAGTGAATAAGTGAATAAGCATATTGCGGCCCGAAATTTAAACTCTAAGCAGCTGTCGTGTTTAAATTTTGTTTTCAGACAGAAACAGACTATTTAAAAACAGGTCTACTATGCAACTATTCATAATCTCATATTCATAATCCAACTATTTTACGATTCCATAATTAATAAGGGCGATGCCTGAAGGCCCGGGCTATTCGCTGCAATCTTTGGGCCGGCCAATTTGCTGCTTTTCTTTCCGGAGTGGGGCAATTACCCTGCGGCACCCAAAAAAACGCCTGTTACAGCCCAAAGGATTTTCGCTTCTATCCCTATCGCGGCCGTGGCTTTTAGCTTGCAACGCCCTATTTTATGCCCTCCGCAGCTTTTCTGGCAATGGTAATATCGGTGTTAATTTCGTCTGTTTCTACAAGCCCGTCGCGCAGGCGCACAATGCGGTGCGCATATTTGGCAATGTCTTCTTCGTGGGTTACCATAATAATGGTATTTCCTTTGGCGTGCAGGTTCTCGAAAAGCTCCATAATTTCGTAAGAAGTTTTGGTATCGAGGTTGCCGGTAGGCTCATCGGCCAGAATAATGCTGGGGTTATTTACCAGCGCCCGGGCAATGGCCACGCGCTGCCGCTGCCCGCCCGATAGCTCGTTGGGTTTATGTTTGGCGCGCTCGCCAAGGCCAACGCTTGTAAGCACTTCTAAGGCGCGTTGGGTGCGCTGGGCCTTGCTGTAACCGGCATAAATAAGCGGCAGGGCCACGTTTTCTAAACTCGTAGAGCGGGGCAGCAGGTTAAAGGTCTGAAAAACGAACCCTATCTCTTTGTTGCGCACTTCGGCTAGCTCGTTATCGGTCATGTTACTAACATCGCTGCCGTTAAGAATATAGGTGCCGTTGGTGGGCGTATCGAGGCAGCCGATAATGTTCATCAGCGTAGATTTACCAGAGCCCGACGGACCCATAAAGGCCACATACTCTCCTTTGTTTATGCTGATAGAAACAGAGCGCAGCGCATGAATTGTTTCGCTGCCCATCTGGTAAATTCTGGAAATGTTCTCGGTGCTGATGATCGGGTTCATAAGGCTACCATTGGTCGGCGGTGGCTTCTTTGTTAGCAACTGCTTGCTCGTACTGAATTTTAAAAGTACTGTATTCGATGGGAGGAACCAACTCCTGCAGCTTTTGCAGCGAATAATCGGCGTATTCGGCCAGGTTAATATCCACTGCTTTTAATATATACGCCTTCAGCACCGGCACCGAATATGGGTTGTAAGCCAGCGCGCTCAGCAACAAATCGTAGGCTTTCATGGGTTTGTTTTGCTGCTGGGTATAAAATTGCGCGGTTGCCAGTATCGCCTCCGGATAATACGGTACTTGCTTTGGCAGTTCATCGAAATACACTTTGGCTTCGGCAGGTTTGCCCAGGCGCCAGAGACAAACGGCGCGATAGTAATTTTTTAGTGTTTCGTAGCCAAAGCCAAAGTTGGTTTTATCCAGAGCAGACAATAATTGCTGATACTGCTTTTGTGCCAGCAAAACCGATGCCTGCAGCCTTTGCCATTGCCCCGCCGCAAGCGCCTGATCTAGTTTTTGCTGCTGCATTTGGTCTAGCAAAGCGGCTGCCTCGTCTGTTCTGCCGGCATTTATTAACTCCTTAATTACCTGGGCTTTGCCTTCTGCCTGCAGCCTTGGGTTTTGCATATTATTGAGTACACCGAGCTGTAGCTCTGCGGGTAATTGCCGGCTGTAAAGTTGCAGCAGTTGCGCCTTTAATGTATCGTTGGTAGTGGCGGTAATATTATTGGGCGCGGTTTGGAGCAGGTTTTGCAAATCCATAGCCTGTCGTATCAGTTCGGGGTCGCCGGAGGTCATTACTCTTACGGCTTCGTTGCCGGCTTTCGCGGTTTCGCCGGCAAGGCCAAGCGCGTAGGCATGGTTTAAAAACGCCGGGGCATATCCTGCCTCTTTGGCATCGCTAAAATAATCGGCCGCCGACCGGTACATATTGCCCTCCATAAGCCACAAACCTGTAAGGTTAAGGTAGTAGCCATCGTTTGCAGGATAATTAAGCGTTAGCATTTCTAGGGTTTTGCGGGCCTCGGTGCGGTACGAGTGGTAATATAAAACCAGGGCTTTCAGCAGGTTCAGATTCTCGTAGTAAGGCTGGTTTTGCTCTTCGCTAAGCAGTAAATTAAGGGCGGTTACGGTGGTTGTATCGGCTTGCGGAAGCGCGCCCAGTAGTTGGTGGTAATAGAGCATAAAGCTGCCATCGTTAAACACAAGTTGGCCGGTAGCGGGCACTTTTTTGGCATCGGCAGCTTCCGGCGTCATCATCTGCACCAGGGCAACGTTGCTGTTAAAGGTAGTGTGCTTTTCGTCTTTGTTTTCGGCAATATATGCCAGGGCTTTATCGGTGGCGCCGTTCTTTAGCTGCAGCGCCAGCGTGTTGGTTTTCAGCACCGGGTCTTTTGCCAGATCGTGCGCTTTTGCAAGGTAAAAATTTACCGAATCCAGCATGTCTGTTTTAGAGAAAAGCAGCGCCATGTTGTTGTGAAGCCGGTAGCTGCGCGGGAATTTCTTCAGGCCTTCGCGCGTGGTAAACATGGAATCGAACAGGTTGCCCTGTAGGTTGTACAGATTGGCAAGGCGCACAAACATTTTTTCTTCCGGGCGCTTTTGCAGGGTGCGTTTTATAAAAATTATTTCGGAATTGCGGTAGTTTTTTTCGGCTGCCAGCATGGCCAGGTTCATGTTAGAGCGCACGTTGTTGTTTTCGTATACGTGGCCCTCGTGGTAATAGCGCTCGGCCAGCAGGTCGTTGCCTTCGTTGTGGTATAAATCGCCGAGGTAGTTATAATAGCCGGCGCGGGCCTGGTTCAGGCTTATCCAGCTGGTGCGCAGTACCAGAATGGCCAGCAAAATGGTGCCCGCAGCATACACCGTAAAAAACGGAATGCGCTGTGCGTTATACGCTACTCTGTATACGGGCAGGCGCTTGTGTATGGCCGGCCCAAAGTTTACCATTATGTAAATAAAAAACAGAACGCCAAAAGCAATATGGGTATAAAGCACCGCATCGTTAAAAGCCTCTATTACAGGATCGTTGGCAGTGCCAAACGCATAGGCCGCACCCAGAAACGCGCAAATACCAAGGCTTAAGTAAATAAAAGCGCCGGCTGTGGCAAAAGGCAAAAAACGCTCCATAATCTTAGCCCGCTGCCGGAAGCCCCAAAGGCCGATCAGAAACGAAACTACCAGCAGGAAAAAGGGAGTGATAACCGATACATCTACCTGAAAAAAGCCGGTTTGCGCCAAATAAATAAACGTAAGACTGGCCAGATATAATACCGTAACCAGTACAAACCTGCCTGCCCCGGCCCGCTGCTGCGGTGTGGTGCCCTGCCCGTTTAGCCAAAGCAAACCCTGTATGTTATCGAAGGCGACAAGGAAAACAAATAACAAGCCCGCCAGTAGTACCGCCGACGAGCTATGCCCTATAAGGTGCAGCGAGGTGGTGTAAATATCGTAAGAAGAGCGCAGGTAAATTACACTGGCCACCAAAAGGGTAAGCAGCAATAAAAAAAGCAGCCTGAAGGTAAAGTTGATATGGAGCGCAAACGCCTGAAAATAGTACGTTAGCAGGCCGAAAGCTATAATTACGGCTATCAGAAAATAATTGCGGGTTTCTTGTATAATGCCCAGCGCATCTGTGTTCATGCTGGCTATCAGCAACATAAATAACAGCATACCTATTGCGTAAGGAATGCGCTTAAGCGTGGTAACGGCGGCCAGGAAATATATAGCCGCAACAGCCAGTAAACCTAAATACAAATAGGCCACGGTGGCGCTTAAAACGGGCCACCCAACCCCAAACCGCTCGGTAATTAAATAGCCGCTTGCCTGCACATCAAAATTGCGCGCCAACTTGCTAAACTGGTCTATTATAACTGGTATAGAAGTAAAATCGGCTTCTGTTAGCCAGGGCACCGCACGATCGGGCCCGAAAAGATATTCGTAAATACTCCAGAGTATAGTGAAAAGGGTAACTCCCAGCAGCAAAACGTACGGAATGCGCAAATCGGCTGGCCAGCTCCGCCAAAATTTATTATCAGACATTTAATTTAATAACATAGTTTATGGGCGTGTTGCGTAGCGTAGGTTTGTGTTAGGGCAGGTAGCGGTTAGATAAATTAAGTTGGCAGTTTTAAGTTGGCAGATAATGTAACCTGCGAAGGCCAAAAAACAGGGCGTTAGAGACAAAACTGAGCCCGGCGGCAAAACCTGCGCTCGGTTTTAGGCGCTTATGCACGGGTTTTTGCCCGTCGCAGGTTTGGGTAAAACAGGTACTGACCAGCTTCTAAGACCATGCTTAAATTTTAGTTTTCTTTCTGCAAATCAATGTTTTCAGAACCTGAAGTCAATAATTTTCGACTCCGGAAATAAAATATAAATATAGTCTAATCTAATAGCGCCTGCCGCAGATCTTAGCCGGTAATTGTCAACTAAAAACTCTCAACGCACAACTCTAAAACTACTCCAGCACCTTCGGCACCCTGAAATAATCAGAATCTTTGCGCGGCGCGTTTTTAAGGGCATCTTCGTGCGAAAGCTCGTTGCGGGCTTCGTCTTTGCGCATCACGTTGGTTTCTTCCGACAGATGAATAAGCGGTTCTACGCCGGTGGTGTCTAGTTCGCGAAGCTGGTCTACCCAATTAAGTATATTGTTGAGGTCTTTTAAAAGTTCCTGCTCGTGGGCCGGATCGAAATCAAGACGGGCTAAGTGCGCCAGTTCGCGCAGGGTGTTTATATCGGTTTGCATGATGCGGATGCCGGTTTAGTTCGTTCTGTATTATTGTATAAACGGTTTCTTTCAGTGTTTCAGTATCTCCCAAAGTCATTCCTTTTGTAGAGATGGGCTCGTGGAAAACAGCTCTTATCGGGTGCCAGCGTACGCGCAGTTTGCCGTGCAATTCGGGCAAAAAATAGTGATTGTAAGGCATGCTAACCGGCACCACCGGCACCTGCAGCTCTATGGCCATTTTAAAAGCCCCGCTATGAAAAGGCAGCAACTGATGGCCCGATACCTCAGAATCTATTTTCCCTTCCGGAAAAATAACCATGTTGCGGCCATGTTGCAGGCTGTTTTTGGCATCTATATAAGAGCGTGCCCGGCTAATGCGGCTGTTACGGTCTACACAAATATAAAGTGCTTCATAAATTTTACCCCAAAGCGGGGTTTTGGCAAGGCTGCTCTTGCCCACAAAGTTCAGGTAGCCCGGAATGCTTCGCAACAGCAACAGAATATCTATGTATGAGCTATGATTGGGGCAAAAAACGTAGCGGTGGTTCTCTGCATCCAGCTTTTCGAGGCCGGTAATTTTTATCGGCAGCAGAAAGAAAAACATGGCCAGTTTTGCCCAAATGCGGTGCAGCGAGTGCGCCAGAGGTTTGGTGCGTTCTTTACTGCTAAGCCAGCGCAAAAACGGATACAGCAACACAAACGGCAGCACAAACCAAAACACACACCAGGTGGTATATAGCCGGTTCCACAAAAAGCGCAGCAGTTTCATCATTCAAAATTACAAAAATAGGCCGGAAGATTTGCAGATGTGTATATGTGCGGATTATAAATGTGCAGATGCGTGGCCGTACGGGACGGTCTTGTGCCTGCCCCGAGCGGATGAGCGGAATAAAAGAAGGCCGGTAAAGCTACTCCTATTGTTTTATAGCGCGACGGTGCCAGTACCGCCGGCTTCAGCCGGTTTTGTCTGAATCAGAATTAGCAGAATTTTATAATTTCCGGAATTAGGCTGTAGTGCCTTGCTTTTTGCCCGCCACAGGTAGTGCCTAAACATTGCCACACTTTTTGCGGAATTTAAAAACTCGGAGAAATATAGTTAAAATCTATGTGTTTATAAAAAGTATCAATTTGATTTATGAATTGGACTGCCCGACCTTTGTGTCAGAAATCAATCAAAAAAACATAAAACTATGAACAATCGCATTCTTTCTGTAGGAGCAAAATTTCCTGAGTTCAACAAAACTGCTGTGGTGTCTTTAGAAAAAGGCCAGGAGTTTTTCAACGTTTCGTCGCAAGACCATATAGAAGACAACAAGTGGATGGTAATGTTCTGGTGGCCAAAAGATTTTACGTTTGTGTGCCCCACCGAAATTGCCGAATTCAACTCCCGTTTTCAGGATTTCGACGACCGCGACGCAGCTCTTATCGGCGCCTCTACCGACTCTGAATTTGTGCACCTTGCCTGGCGCCAAAACCACGACGACCTGCGCGGACTTAAATTCCCGATGCTGGCCGATACGTCTAAATCGCTTGCTGAAGAACTTGGAATTTTAGAAGCCAACGAGAAAGTAGCTTACCGTGTAACCTACATTGTAGATCCGCAGGGAATTATCCGTTGGGTAAGCGTAAACGACCTGAACGTGGGCCGCAACGTAAACGAAGTGCTACGCGTGCTTGATGCGCTGCAAACCGACGAGCTGTGCCCTTGCAACTGGGAAAAAGGCCAGGAGACTTTGGCGGTATAATCTTTAAAACCTCATTATCCGGCCTTTTTACCAATCTGAAAAGGGGAAATAAGGAGCCTGCGGCAGATTAGTTTTACCCCTCTCTGCCCTCCGGGCATCTCTCCCAAAGGGAGAGAACTGAAACACCAGCTGCTCTTCCCTACTAAATCACAAAGCTTAAACGAAGCTACCAAAACCCCTCTCCCCTGGGAGAGGTTAGGGAGAGGGGTTTTAAAAATCTGCGAAGCACCAATTAATCCTCTCTCCTTTGGGAAGGTTTTAGGTGAGGTTCCACCCAAAAAGTTTTATTCATTAAATCAAAATCAACCATGATAGCGACACAAAACGAAACCTTAGCAAGTTTATTCACCTTGCTGGGTATAGATAACGATACCACAAATACCGGCCTCGAGCTTTTAACCGAAGCAGAAAGCCGCTACTTAAAAGACCTGAAAATTAACGTGCAAAACGGGCTGCAATACCCAAACCTCAGCAAAAAAGAAAGCTATTTGCTGGCCCTGGCTGTAGCCGCTAACGAAAAAAACGCAAAGCTGGAAGAGGCATTTTTGAGGCTGGCAGAGCAGGAAAACGCTACCAAAGCCGAGCTGGCAGAAATATACAGCTGCGTATCGTTGCTGAACGTAAACAACGTGTTTTACCGTTTCCGCCACTTTACCGGAAAGGATTATTACAACCAGACTCCGGCCGGAATAAAGATGAGCGTAATGGCGAATCCTGTTCTAGGCAAAGAGTTTTTCGAGTTGGTGAGCACTGCCGTATCGGCGCTTAACGGCTGCGAAATGTGTGTGAACGCGCACGAGGCATCGCTGGTGCATTTGGGCACTACACAGGCCCGCATTTACGACGCCGTTCGGTTAACCGCCATTATAAAAGGACTTTCGGCAATACTGTAATTGCCATTTCCAGATAAATAAGTTGTGTATAAAAAATGCCTGCGCTTTTGGTGCAGGCATTTTTGCTTAGAAGAAGTTCTTGTAAAGGCCTAACCCCGTTAGGGGTGAAATATCGGTAGTAAATATGCATTATAGAAGTTGCCAGAATCGCATCGGGATGATACTAAATACCGATTAAGATTGTACCATTCCTACGGAATTCAGATAATTTATGATTACCTGTTGCTACCGATATTTCATCCCTAAAGGGATTTGGTTTAGCAAGGCGCCATTCCAGATAATTAGTTAAAATGCCTGATAATTTCTGCCTGCAACCGGCCGGTATGTTTGCGACTGGCTGCTGCTTTACTTTTGCACTTACTCCAAAACATTGCCCAGAAACAACACCGGCCAGCCGCAGACAGGTTGCTTTTATTCTATCAGTAGTTTTTCGGTAGCCACCACTTCATCAGAAATAACATTAACAAAATACAAACCCGAAGGCAAATCGCTTACCGAAAACGGCACCTCGTTGTTGCCGCCTGTTGGCACCGTTTTTTGCCTTACCAGCCTGCCCTGTAAATCGAGAACCTGAATATTTGCTTCTGATTTTGTTTCGTCTTCCAGCCTTATCGTTACGTTGTTTTTTGCTGGATTTGGGTACAAAATAATGCCCGCAGATGGCGCGGCATTGGTAATTCCGCTAACGGTTTCGGGCGTAAGCGCAAGATCATCTACTGTAAGAAAAGAGCAGAAAGAGTTTGCTCCTACATGGGCGCTGTTTATCCATTTTGTGGGGCTGATGATGATGCTGATGTTTTCGGGCTGCGCGGTAGAACTGTAATTAATTGTGCAGGTAAAATTGCGGAACGTTTGCGTGGTGTCCAGCTCTTCAAAGCCAAAGCCGATGGTGTCGGGTTGCATGGTGCTTTGGTTGGTGGCCGTTACAAAAACCATTACCAAGCCCTTGTCAAATTCATTGCCCTGCAGTTGGTTTTCGCGGTAGCGGAATTTGCCGGTTAGCGAGGCCGGGCGGTAGTTTATGGGCTGGGTTTGGCGGGCAATATCCCAGGTGTAATTATACCAGCGCGATAAAGTAAGTGCGTAATTTCCGGCAGATATTGTATCGCGCACGGTGCCCCAGTAACCCGTGTTCTGCGCCATGCCACTACCCACCAAACTTTCCCAACCGGCAGGGTAGTGGTAGCCCAGGTTATCGGTTGCCCAGTTCTCGAAGCCGGGGTTAGAGATTTGCGCGGTGCTGCCC
>JAFADQ010000416.1 GCA_023424725.1 Bacteroidota bacterium | reverse complement strand
CCTGCGGAAACGGTAATAACGTTACGGCTGCCAACACCAGCCCGCTTACCTGTGGTAATACCAATTACCTGGGAGGCGAAGACGCTACGCATGTTTTCACGCCGGCGGTAACTGGCCAGATCACGATTACAATGACCACCTCTGCTTCCTGGACAGGATTATTGCTTTATAGCAATTGCCCTTTCAGCGGAAACGGAACCACGTGTGTTGGCGCTTCGACCGGAAGCTTGGGCAATAAGACTCTTACAGCTACCGTTACTGCCGGGCAAACATATTACCTGGTTGTAGATACGTATCCATCGCCAAACTGTATTTCTACTTATAGTCTTAGTATTTCTGCTCCGGTTACCTGCCCGGCACCATCGGCGGTTAGCGCAAGCAATAATACTCTTAGCGCTGTACAACTTAACTTCACAAACAATGGCGGCGGCGGTACTTTTATAGTAGAATACGGGCCGTCTGCTACATTTACTACTCCGGGCACAGGTGCAACTGCAGGTGCCGGTGGTACAGTTATTACCGGTATTGCCGGTTCTCCTTATACAGTTACCGGACTAAGTAACGCTACTAACTACCGTTTCTTTGTTCGTCAGGATTGTGGCAGCGGCGATTTCAGCACAAACTCAGCTGGTATTACTTCTTCTACTCTTTCTCCTCCGCCTGCCAACGACAATTGCGCTGGCGCAATTTCGCTGCCGGTATACACTGCCGGTTCTTGCGTAGCAGTAAACGGTACTACAGCAGGAGCTACACAATCTGCTGCCGGTTGTGCCGGAACTGCAGATGACGATGTGTGGTTTACTTTTGTAGCTACCCAAACTTCTCAGGTAGTTACTGTAACGGGCGCCTCTAGTTTCGATGCGGTACTTCAGGTATTTACTGCATGCGGCGGTACTAGTCTTGATTGTAAAGACCAAACCGGAAGTGGCTCCGCTGAGGTTTCTACTCTTACCGGACTTACTGTTGGTAATACGTATGCGGTTAGAGTGTATCATTACTCTTCCAGCGTATCTTCTACTCCTACGTTTACTATCTGCGTTACCGAGCCGGCACTACCGCCTGCCAACGACGATTGCGCCGGTGCTATCATGCTGCCAGTTAATGCCTTTGGCGCCTGTGCTCCGGTTACCGGAACAACTGCCGCTGCATCACAATCTTTGGCTGCATGCGCAGGTACTGCCAACGACGATGTGTGGTACTCGTTTGTTGCAACCCATACTAACCATACCATAATTGTAGATGGCGAAACCGGATTTGATGCTGTGGTTAATTTACGTTCCGGCGGTTGTAACGGTACAACTATGGTTTGCCGCGATAACACAGCGGGCGGTGGTATAGAAACTATTAATGCTACCGGACTAACTATTGGCGATACCTACTTTGTTAGAGTACACCATTATTCATCTTCGCTGGCTACAAACCCAACGTTTACTATCTGTGTAACTGCTCCTAACTGCGCTAATGCTACCACTCCGGTATCTAATAACGGCCCGGTAAACTATGGCAACACCATTTCGCTAACTGCATCCGGGGCTATGTCGTACACCTGGAGCGGGCCTAACGGTTTCTCCAGCACAGATCAGAATCCGCAGATCAGCAATGCTACACCTGCCAACGCAGGAGTGTATTCTGTAACGGGTATTAATAATGCCGGTTGCGCTTATTTGGCTACTACTACGGTTTCGGTTGGTAACGTATTGTATTTAACTATCAACCAAAACCAACCTGCTTCGGGTACCAACTTTGCTTCTATGGCTTCGGCTGCTGCTTACCTTAATACCACTGGTGTAACTACCGAAACGGTAATAGATGTAGTGGCAGGTTCCGGAGATTACGCAGAGCAATTGTTGCTAAATGAAATACCGGGCGCATCGGCAACCAATACGGTAACGATAAACGGTAACGGTAACACTATTACACACTGCAGCACCACTCCGGCAAACCGCGACATTATCCGGTTGAATGGTACCGACCATGTAACTGTAAATGGTTTTGTACTGAATGCCACCTGCTCGCAGGGCTGGGGTGTGCACGTAATGGGCGATGTAGAGAATGTAACTATCTCTAACAACACCATTCATTTATCGCCTCAGTACAGTGGCTATGTTGGTAACATGAACGGTATCATCGTTGGTAATTCCTTTACCGATCCGGCCATGATGGCTGGCACTGTAACTGGTCTTACTATTGCCGGAAACACCATCAACAGCGGCTACCACGGTATTCGTATTAATGGTAACACTACCAATGTTGCGAGCAACGTAAACATTACAGGCAACATCCTGAATGCGCCTAAAGTGTTTGGTGTATTTATGAGCTATGGAGACAATGTGTCTGTAGACCAGAACCAGGTGCTGATGTTTAACGCCCCTGCCGGAACAGTGCTCAGTTCTATGGGTATTTACTTAGTACACCTTGAGAATCTGGCCTCTGTGCAGCGCAACAAAGTAACCAACGCAGGGCACATGGGCGTATGGCTTAACTACGTAAACCGCAACACCACTGCCAGGGGTATGGTAGCCAACAACATGATAGGCGGCGGCTTCCGCAACAGTACCACCTTTGGTGTGCAGCTAAACTCTGCCTCTAACCTGGATCTGTACTACAACTCTATTAATGTAGACTTTGGTACAACTGGTGTTGGTTTGTATGTAAGCAACCTGCTCTCGCGCGAGCTTACTTTGGTGAACAACTCTATTGCCTACACCGGAACATCTGCGGCAGGACGCGCAATGCAGGCCGGCGATGCTTTCGAGAACTTTACAGCCATAGATTACAACAACTACTACAGCACCGGAACCAACGTTGTTTATTTTAACAGAGGCTGGCGCAGCAATCTTGCCGCACTTCAGGCATCGGTAAACAATGGCTTTGTGCATGACATGAATTCCATAGAAGCAGATCCGCAGTATATGAGCGCCACCGACCTTCATATTTCTGCTACATCGCCGCTTCGCGAGGAGGCAATGCCTATGGCAAGTGTAACGGTAGATTACGACGGCAACACCCGTAGCACTACGGCTCCAGCAATTGGCGCCGATGAGTTTATTGCTCCCGTTCGCCTGGCTGCTGCAACAGAGCTGGATGTGCAGGTGTATCCTAACCCGTTCCGTGACGAGCTGAAAGTAGATGTAACCGGCATGGAAGGCGCAGTAGAACTTACATTGGTAGACATGATGGGCCGCCAGGTGTACAGCCGCACCTACGATGCTTCTGCAGGCGTGTTAACGCTTCAGCCGCAGGTGCAGCTTGCGCAAGGCGTGTACTTATTGCAGGTAGGCAACAACGGTTCTGTTACACAAATCAGAGTGGTGAAGCAGTAATTGCTGCGAGGGGCAAAAAAGCCTCTGCCACACACTAAAAAGCTCCCGGTCTTATAGGCCGGGAGCTTTTTTTATGATGATAAAATCTTAAGGGAAGTTGCGTCTTAATCGTTACCGGTGTTTACATACACAATTATGTAATACAGGCTCAGCAAGAAAATCACGATCAGAAAAAGCAATATAAGCACCGTATTTCTGGAGCTTAAATTAGTAAGCTCGCTAAAGCTGAATTTCTTCTTTTTCTTCTTGTATTTGATCCTGACTTTTTTCCGGCGCTTTTCGCCTTCGCCCGATGTTTCGGTTTGCGTTTCTGAATTATTTTCGGCCATGGTGGTGCGGTTTGAACAGGAAATTTAACCGATAATTTTCAATATCTCCTCTACAATTTCGCGTGTATTGTATAAACGGGGCACTTTGTGCTGGCCGCCGAGTTTGTTTTTGCTGCGCATCCACTCATAAAACGTACCTGTGGGCACCATTTTTACCTGTGGCAGCGCCAAAGCCAGGTCGTTTTGCCGTTTGGCGTCGTAGTCGGAGTTAATTTCGCGCAGTTTTTGGTCCAGCACTTCTATAAACCTGCCGAAGTTATCGGGCGCTTTTTTAAACTCTATCAGCCACTCGTGCCCGCCACGTTTTCCGCCCTCCAAATAAACCGGCGCGGCCGTGAAATCGGTAACCAAAGCGTGGGTTTTTTCGCTGGCTTCGGCAATGGCGGCTTCGGCGTTTTCTACCACCACTTCTTCGCCGAAGGCATTTATAAAGTGCTTGGTGCGGCCTGTTATGCGTATTCTGTACGGCGAAATGCTGGTGAATTTTACGGTATCGCCAATGCGGTAGCGCCACAAACCCGAGTTGGTCGAGATCATAAGCGCGTAGCTTTCGCCTAACTTCACATCTGCTAAACTTATGGTTTTTGGCTGCTCGTAATCTACCTGCTCTATCGGGATAAACTCGTAATATACGCCGTGGTTAAGCAGCAGCAGCATATCCTCAGAATCGCGCTGGTCTTGTATCCCGAAAAACCCCTCGGAGGCGTTGTATTGCTCCATGTAATGCATGCCGGGCTGTGGAATAAGGTCTTTAAACACCTGCCTGTAAGGGCCAAAAGCAACGGCGCCATGGGCAAACAACTCTAAGTTTGGCCACACCTCGCGTATGTATTTTTTGCCCGTAGCCTCCAGCATTTTATGAATGAGCACATACGTCCAGGTGGGCACGCCTGCCAGGCTGGTGATGTTTTCGTGCTGCGTGGTTTCTATAATACGCTGTATCTTTTCTTCCCATTTATCCATCAGCGCAATAGGTAATTCCGGAGCCCGTATTGCTTGTGCCCAGCCCGGCAAATTCTCCATAATCACCGCCGATACATCGCCGTAGCGGCTATCGGGTTGCAGCTCGTTTGGCTGGTGGCTTCCGCCGAGAGATAAACCTTTGCCGGTAAACAATTTGTGCTGCGGGTACATATCGGTGTACATGGCCAGCAGGTCTTTGCCGGCGCGGTAGTGGCCTTGTTCCAGCGATTCTTTGGTAACCGGAATAAACTTGCTGCGCGCATTTGTTGTGCCCGACGATTTAGAGAACCACTTAATTTGCCCCGGCCAGGTAACATTTTTTTCGCCGCGCATTACCCGCTCTATCAGCGGGAAAAACTCTTCGTAGGTAGCGCTGGGCACGCGCTCGGAGAATTGCTGCTGGTTGTGGATTTCTGAGTATTTATATTTCTGCCCCCATTCGGTGTTTTTTGCCCTTTGCAGCAGGTTTTTGAACAATTGCTCCTGCACCTCCAGCGGTTGCTCGCGCATGCGGTTAATGCCGCTCATGCGCTGCCGCATAACAGACTTCAGCAGGAAATTAAACGGCGCAGAAAAAAGGAACATGGTTTAGATGTGCAGATTATAGATGTGCAAATGTGCAGATTTGTTGTTAATTGTTGCTTGTTTTTTTTATTGGTTGAAAGATACGCGAAATTTTATCTCTGATGCATGGTTTTTTGGCTACCGCAGGTTTTTGTTATTATTGTTGAACACAATTTTTGGGATGTGCTGTTAGAGAAGTATAATAATTGGTGCTTCTCAGATTGTTTTACCCCTCTCCCTAACCTCTCCCCATTGGGCTACGATTATGACACAACTATTTTAACCGCAAAGTACGCGAAGGAAACCGCAAAGAGCGCGGAGAAAAAGAATAGCTCAGGAAAAATGAAGGAAAGACTTCTGCTCATTTTTAAAACTTTGCGTGCTTTGCGGTTAAGTTTTTAAAGTTGAAAATATGTGTCATATTCGTAGCTCCCTTGGTGAGAGGTTGGGAGAGGGGTAAAACACTGGCCGGAGGCTCCACTTTTATTTTCTAACAAACCTCCACAAACATCAACAAACAATCTGCACATCTAAAATCTGCACATCTACACATTTATATCTTCCGCTTCAACTCAAAATGCTTACCCAAATACACACGGCGCACTTGCTCGTCGGCGGCGAGTTCTTCGGCGGTGCCCTGCTTTAATATTTTTCCTTCGAACAACAGATAAGCGCGGTCTGTAATAGAGAGGGTTTCGTTTACGTTGTGATCTGTGATGAGAATGCCTATGTTTTTGTTTTTGAGTTTGGCAACGATGCCCTGAATTTCTTCTACCGCTATTGGGTCTACGCCGGCAAAAGGCTCATCCAGAAGCACAAAGCTTGGATCTACGGCAAGGGCGCGGGCAATTTCGGTACGGCGGCGCTCGCCACCGCTAAGCACCATGCCTTTGTTTTTGCGCACATGCGTGAGGCTGAATTCCTCCAGCAGCATATCTGTTTTTTCGCGCTGCGCTTTCTTGGGCATATTTGTCATTTCCAGCACCGAGAGCACGTTCTCTTCAACCGTCAGGTTCCGGAACACCGAGGCTTCCTGCGCCAGATAGCCCACGCCGAGGCGCGCGCGCTGGTACATGGGCATGTAGGTGATTTCGGTATCGTCGAGGTAAATTTTGCCCGAATTAGGTTTTACCAATCCCACGATCATGTAAAACGAGGTGGTTTTTCCGGCTCCGTTCGGGCCAAGCAGCCCCACAATTTCGCCCTGGTGCACCTCTACCGATACATCGTTTACCACGGTGCGGGCTTTGTATTTCTTAAATAAATTTTCGGCTCTCAGAATCATCGTTCAAAAATACGTAAAAACAGCGGCCCGCGATATGATTGGCTGAATATTGGCTTTTTCCAAACTTCAAACCAACGTTTCCGTTCAAATAGGTTGCAGGATTTACGGCTGCTTGTAAACGCTTCCAGGTGCAAGCACGCTGGAAGGTTTTGAAGAAACTATGCGCCACAGCCAACGTTTCTCTCGCTCGCCTCTGGCGAGTGTGGGCTGCGGCTGGCCTCTGGCCTTTACACGTGCGGCAAGATGCCGCTAAATAACTCACACTCGCAAGATGCGAGCGAGGGAAAGCGTTTGTAAACAAAAGTCCCAATACTCACTACTCAATACTATAAAAAAACACTATGAACCAATCTTCAGGCTCTACTTCTTCTATCTGGATGCGCCGGCAACAGATGCCCAACTACGAGGCATTAATGGACAGTACGCACTGCGATGTATGCATTGTGGGCGCGGGCATTGCCGGCCTTACCACGGCGTATTTATTGGCTGCGGAGGGCAAAAAAGTGGTTGTGCTGGAAGACGGCATGATCGGCAGCGGAGAAACCGGCCGCACCACCGCGCACTTATCCAACGCCTTAGACGACAGGTACTTTACGTTAGAGAAACTTTTTGGCGCAGACGGGGCAAAAAATGCCGCCCACAGCCATAGCGCCGCGATAGATAAGATAGAAGAGATCTGCAAAAAAGAGAATATAAATTGCGATTTTACCAGGCTTGATGGCTACTTGTTTCTACTGCCCGGCCGCGACGAAAAAGAGCTGCGCGACGAGCTGGAAGCCGCTCACCGCGCCGGTTTGCTGGATGTGCAGTTTTTGGCCGATGCCGGAGCCGATGGGTTTAAAACCGGGCCTTGCCTTAAATTCCCAAACCAGGGCCAGTTTCATATTCTGAAATATTTAAGCGGGCTTGCAGAAGCCATAACCCGCATGGGCGGCGAAATTTACTGTAACACCCACGTAAAAGAAGTGAAGGGCGGCGAGCGTGCCGAAGCTATTACCAGTCACGGACCGGTGGTAGATGCGAAAGCCATTGTAATGGCCACCCACACACCCGTAAACGACCTTGTGGTGATGCACACCAAGCAGGCGCCGTACCGCACCTATGTTGTGGGCGCGCGGGTGCCGAAAGGCTCCGTTACCAAAGCTTTGTATTGGGATACTTCCGATCCGTACCACTACATACGCCTGCAGCCCGCGCCGGGGCAGGAAGATCTGTACGATATTTTAATTATTGGCGGAGAAGACCACAAAACCGGCCACGACAGCAACCCGCACGAACGTTTGCGCTGCCTGGAAGAATGGGCCGTGCAAAATTTCCCGAGCATAGAAGGATTTGAGTACCGCTGGAGCGGGCAGGTAATGGAACCCGTAGATCTGCTGGGCTTTATCGGCCGCAACCCAATGGACGACGATAATGTGTACATCATCACCGGCGATTCGGGCCACGGCATGACGCACGCCACCATTGGCGGAATGCTGATTACCGACCTGATACAAGGCCGCCCCAACCCCTGGCAACAACTCTACGACCCCAGCCGCATAACCCTGAAACCCGAGCCAATAAAAGAATTCCTGAAAGAGAATGCCATGGTAGCCGCCGATTACACCGACCTGGTTACGCCCGGCGATGTAAGCAGCCCCGACGAAATCGCGCCCGGCTCGGGAGCAGTTATGCGCCGCGGCCTGAAGAAAATTGCCGTGTACAAAGATCCGCAGGGCAAAACCTTCGAGTGCTCTGCCCTCTGCACCCATTTGGGCTGCGTGGTAAACTGGAACCCGCTCGAAAAAAGCTGGGACTGCCCCTGCCACGGCTCCCGTTTCGACCCGCTGGGCAAAGTGGTGACCGGCCCGGCGAACAGAGATTTGGGAAGGGTAGAAGAGGAAGATTGAGGATTGAAGGTTGAAGGGTTGAAGAGGTGCAAACCTGAGGAATTGCAAACTGCGTCCTCATTTGTGTACTCACATCGTGTAACATCCACCGCCCACCCGAACCTGTCATTGCGAGCGATAGCGTGGCAATCGGGTGGAGTGCAGCATTTAGTTTGTTACGCGTGCTTTTTTGGCCGTTGCAGGTTAGGTAACCGTTTAATTCTCTCACATCGTTGCCAGATTGCCACACTATCGCTCGCAATGACAGGTTCTTTTTTACGGTAAGGCTTCGTTATAGCAGACTCGATTTAAGCGGATTGATAACAAAGATTTAGGCTGTAACAGGCAAAAAAACGGGCGCCACAGGGTAATGCGGCGCCCGTTTTTTGTCTATTACAGGATTGAACAGATTATAGGAAGAACTATGAAAAGAAGCGCAAACTCTCCTTAGCTTCTTAGCTAAGGAGGCGTCGCTGCATGCTTCCAAGCATGCATTTATGCGGAGCAAGTTAGGAAACTTGCAGTAGCAGGTTCTTAGTTAAGAAGCTAAGAACAGAAACAGTTGTTAGGCCTTCCTGTAAAACTTGTTTCGTTTTAAGTCCCTTGCGATCATTATTCCTATAATTCCACCAAGAATAAGGCCTGGAATGGAAATGAATAAAAAGATTAAACCATTGACGATTCCAACTTGAATATAAATGAAGATTACAGGTAGAAGTGCTCCAATTATACC
>JAFADQ010000328.1 GCA_023424725.1 Bacteroidota bacterium | reverse complement strand
GCCAGACTCGAACTGACGACCTGGCGTACGCCCGAACTACCAACTAATCTGCTCATGATTCAACCAACTTCAATCTGCTGTTCTCGGTTATTATATTTTGCTTTTTCAGAAAGTCGATCAGTTTCGCTCCACCTTCGATGCTTTTTAGATAGAGCTCTCTTTTCAGGGCAGCGCTTTTATCTTCAAACTGCTCTACATGAACGAGCACAAATGGTTTGCGCTTTGCCGTAGAAGTGCTGCCCCCCTGATTATGCCGCAACAATCTTTTAGCAATATTAGAAGTCGCGCCTTTATATAAGCGATGGTCTTTTAAAGAATAGAGAACATAAACAAAGTGCATAGCAAAAGAAAAGGGTAACCATTCTTACGAACAATTACCCTTTTTGGTAGCGGGGGCCAGACTCGAACTGACGAATTGGCGTACGCCCGAGCTGCCAACTGCTTCGCTGGCAATCTATTCCGCAATTAAGATTGCCTAAATCAATGCTTCTTAAAAACAAAAACGGCTGAGATTGCTCTCAGCCGTTTTTTTCTTGGTAGCGGGGGCCAGACTCGAACTGACGACCTTTGGGTTATGAGCCCAACGAGCTACCAACTGCTCCACCCCGCACTCTATTCCGAAACAATGCTTGTGATTTTGGTGAGGCCTCCAGACTCGAATTAACGACCTGGCGTACGCCCGTGCTACCAACTGCTCCACCCCGCACTGTTTGGTAATGCAAAAGTAGTAAAAGTTACGGAAAATCCAAAACCATAGATCAGAAATTATCTGCAATCAGAAGAAAATTAGGCTGTAAAAGCCAAAAAACTGACCGTTGCAGGGTAATAAACTCCTGATCAGAAGCGGTTTGTAATGCCGAAGTGGATGCGGGCCTGGGAGAAATTAATTGTTTGCCCAAGCGCCTCAGATTTACCAACCGAATAAATAAAGCTGAAAATGCCGGCGCCGGTGCTAAAGCTTAAACCGGCTCCAAACCCATACGGGTAATCTTTTATTTGCCGCTCCTGCAGGCTGTTCTCTACATATCCCTGGTCGAAAAAGGCGAGCAGGTAAGAATCTTGCCCGGTAAAAAAACGGTACTCGGCCGTGGCGATAGCAAAGTTGGAGGCATAAAATTCCAGCTCGTTAAACCCGCGCAAAGTGGTAAGTCCGCCCACTCTAAACATGTCGGTTAGAAAAAGATGGTCGTTAAACATGCCGCTCCAGCGCACATTGGTAAGCAGCGTGCTGGCGCGGGTAATGCGGGTGTAGCGCTCTGCCTGTGCCTGCAGCCGTATTTGAGCCGAACTTGCGGGAATTTCACGGGCTTGCTCTGTGGTGAGCGATCTGATACGTTTTGTGCCTATTGCGGCTACCACATTTGTGCGCCAGCCAGATTTAGGAAAGAAAACATCGTTAAGGTTGTTCCAGGTGTGGCTAACGCCGTAGCTCTGCAGGTTGCTGGAGGCAAAATCGGGCAGGGCGCTGCGGGTAGTATCCGGAGTGTAGAGCAGGCGCGAGCTGCGCAGCTGAAAAAAGAAACCTACCTTGCCAAACCGCGTGGTATAATATGAGAACTGAAATTTTGGCTCCAGATTAAGGAAAGTAGTGTCTTGCTTAAAGAGGTTAAAATTAAAATCGAACTCGATAGGCGACCCGAACAAATTAGGGTGAACATAGCCCACATCCAGCAGCTGCGATTCTACACCGGTTTTGCGCCACTGCAGCGAAATTTGCTTGCCCGTGCCGGTTATATTACGCAACACGCCATTCAGCTCGCCGGTAAGCATCAGTTTATTGGTGATCGGGTTAGGTAAAAATCCCAAAATACCATCCAGTTGGTTGGCCTTTTTATCATCCAGAAAATAATATACACGGGCTTTGTGGCCGGCAAACCGCACCTCGGGGGCGCGGGTAGAGGTTATATAAGGCAGCTGCCTAACCAGCCTGTCGGAAGCGCGCACACGTTGCTGGCTATAAACCTGGCCAGAGGTAATTTGCAGGTGCCTGGCCAGAAATTTTGTTTTGGTTTTGGTGTTTCCGATGATCTGCACCGAATCGAAGGTAACCAGCGGGCCGGGCTCCAGCACCAGCTTAGCCGAAATAGTTTGGTCGGGGCCCAGCAGGATAGAATCTAATTTAACCGCCGCGAAGGGGTAGCCGCTGTTTTCGGCAAAATCTAACAGCCGGTTTTGCAGCTTTATAAATTC
This sequence comes from Bacteroidota bacterium, assembly GCA_023424725.1. Taxonomy (GTDB): domain Bacteria; phylum Bacteroidota; class Bacteroidia; order Cytophagales; family Hymenobacteraceae; genus JAFADQ01. Next base: position 2,338 of record JAFADQ010000328.1, on the reverse strand, counting down.
TTTAGGCCTGAGCGGTTTGTTCCGGTAAAAGCGCTCCCGGAAACCGGCTTTCATAATGAGCGCCTCGCTAACATTGCCGGGTTTTAAATGTGCCCACCGCACCAGATCGCCCACATAAATATAGGCAACTATGGTATCGGCAACGCCATAAATTGTATCTGCCGAAGCCGTTAAATACGCCTCTTCCTGTAATTGCATTACCAGATCGCGCACCGTAAAAACCGCGCCAACCGAGTCGGCATGTTCTTTTTTATAATTGTATTTCTTTAAAATCTTTCGGTCTTGCTCAGAAGCTGCGAGGCGCAAAAACCTCTTTGTGAAAGGCAAAACCCGTGTAGTATCGGTGGCAGATTTTACAGAATCGGGTAGCTGAGATAATGGTTTGTAAGTGGTATCGGCCGGCACCGCCATAGTGGGCTGCTCCGGATTGGCGGGCACTTCCTGTGCCCGGGCTGCGAGGGCCAAAAAGCAGAGCATCAGAAGGCAAAAAATCCGGAGCATATAACAAAGGTAACAGGGAAAAGAGTTGTAAGTAGTAAGTTAGATGTTGGAAGTTAAGAGGCTGGCAGCAGGCAAATTTTCTTTTTATTTTGTTTCTGAACATTAAAACGACGATAACCACAAAAACATTCTATTCTTCCTGGAAATTGAGTTTTGCGTTCGCCAATCGAAGTACTGTCGCCAAAAGCTCCTGTCATTGCAATAGCCTCAACAAGTTCTCTGTTACCTGTTGAAGAGGACAGCAATGTTTCCACCGCGCGGCGTCATCCTGAACGATAGTGAAGGACCTTGTCTACAAAAACCACATTCGTTTCCTATTCTGTCATTGCGGGGTACGGAGCAATCTGGTGAATAGCGAGGCGAAAAAACCGGCACTAAGACCTGCAACAGCCAAAAAAGCACACGTAACAACCTAATTGCAGAAACAACCCGATGGCCGCGCTATCGCTCGCCATGACAGGTTCGGATAAGCGGTGTTAAGTTGCAATGCCCGTTTTTTGCCCGTTGCAGCCTTAAATTGATCAGTTGCCTTCCTGGCCGTTATCAAAATCAAGTAAATTACAGTTTAAGCAATTGCTAACTAAAACCTGCCAACTCAAAACTCCAAACCCAAAACCCAAAACCCAAAACTCCCGACTATCTTTGCACCATGAATTATTTATCGGCAGAGGGAATAGCCAAGAATTTTAGCGAGAAGTGGCTGTTCAGAGATTTAAATTGCGGACTCAGCAGAGGCCAAAAAGTGGCCCTTGTGGGCATAAACGGCTCTGGCAAATCTACGTTGCTGCATATTCTGGCAGGTGTAATGCCCCCCGATGCGGGCTCGGTGAGCGTGCGCAAAGGCGTGCGGGTTGGTTTTCTGGGCCAGAATCCGGTTTTTGATGAAGAAGCCAACGTGCAGGAAACCCTCTTCGCTATGAAAACCCCGATTATGGAAACCGTGCGCGAATACGAAGCGCTTCTGGCCGACCCGAACCACGATGCCGACAAGCTGCAAAACGCCATGATACGCATGGACGAGCTGCAGGCCTGGGATTACGAAGCGCGCATTCAACAGGTACTTTCTAAACTTGGCATTTCGTTTTTTGAGCAAAAGGTAAAGCACCTTTCGGGCGGGCAGCGCAAGCGTGTGGCCATGGCGCGTGTGCTGATAGAAGACCCCGATCTGCTGATTCTGGATGAGCCTACCAACCATTTAGATTTAGATACCATCGAGTGGCTCGAAAATTTCCTGGCAACCAACAACGGCACACTTTTGATGGTAACCCACGACCGGTATTTCCTGGACCGCGTAACAAACGAAATCTGGGAGCTGGAAAGGTCAGAATTATATCAGTACAAAGGCAATTACGCGTATTTTCTGGAGAAGAAAGCCGAGCGCCAGTACAACGCCGTAATGGAGAAAGAAAAAGCCCAGAACCTGATGAAAAAGGAACTGGAGTGGATGCGCCGCCAACCGCAGGCCCGTGGCACCAAATCGCGATCGCGCATAGATGCTTTTTACGAGTTGCAGGATAAGGCTAACGTAGATTTAAGTACCCAGCAACTCCAGTTAGATGTAAAAACCTCGCGCCAGGGAAACAAGATTCTGGAAGTAGACAAAATATCGAAAGCGTTTGGCGAGAAGAGATTGGTTAACAATTTCAGCTACGTATTTAAGAAGAAAGACCGCATCGGCATTATTGGCAAAAACGGAACCGGCAAAACCACTTTCCTGGAGATGCTAACCGGCCAGCAGCAACCCGATAGCGGCGAAATCGCCTCGGGGCAAACTACCATTTTTGGGTATTACCGCCAGGAAGAACTCGATTTTAAACCCGACCAGCGCGTAATAGAC
>JAFADQ010000271.1 GCA_023424725.1 Bacteroidota bacterium | reverse complement strand
GTGTAGGTATAACTAGAAAAATCCATAGAGTAAAGGTGTTTGCTCTGCGGATAATTGCCTTGCGGCCTATCCGGAGCACGTGCTAAAATTACAGTAAAGTTGCGTTAAAAAAGCTGATCGTTAAAGCCAAACTTGTTTATTAAAGTAAGCAGCTGAATAGAAAGCGCTATCGCGATAAGCAGCCAAATGGCCCAGCGCATGGCCGGAATCCGGATACGCTCGAAAAGGCCGAGCAAAACAAAGGCCAGCACCATACAAACAGAACTGAACGCTTTAAGGATAAAACCGTCGTTTATATAAATAAAAGCGGTAATGGCGAAAAAAACCGCTGCGGTCCAGTAGAAGAAAGACTGATTTTTGGCATTCATAAAACGCAATATTACTGGTTACAAAGCTAAATATACACGCTTTAGGGCAGCTACCGAAACCTGGACTGTTTATTTAGCAAGCAACCATTGCTCTGCTTCTTCTTTGCACAAAAAAACTTTCAGCACCAATCCGCGGTTTATGGCTACGGTTTCGCCAAACTGGTTTATGTCGCTCTGGTCTGGAAAGGCATCTACAAAGGCAATGCGAATGTTGAAAAAACCCATTTGCCCCAGTTGCTGGTTTAACAAGTAGGTATCGAAGGTGCCGATAGTATTTTGCAGGTTCTCCAGAACCAACACCGATTTGTAGCCGTGTTTTCGTACTTCTTTATGAATGTGACTCCAGAACTGAAGTGAAATTTCTAACGAATCTGACTCGCCACAAACCGTAGCAACTAAAAATTCCGGCCGGTATTCGAATTGGATCGTATATAAATCAGACCCCACAATATGCTCGCTCATGGGGGAACAAATAACAAATTTTTCGCCCTAAAAGCATTAGACTAAATAAATATTTAACGTTAAGTTATTTATGCCGGCAATGGTAATTTTGCCGCAATTATAATTTATGGCAAGTGCGTTTTACTATTTAAAGGTTAATATCCGGATGTAGCGCTTTGCAAAAGCAGGATAATTTTCTTTGAGGCATCAAATTTTTCTATCAGGCTGTGTGGGGTGTATGTAACAAGGCACCAAAAAGCAGAGGTGCGGTTAATAAAATTCAGGCTGATTATTTCTTATCAAAGGCAAAAACCTGCCCGGGTGTTACACAAAAATCCAGCTTTATATCCCAATCTCCGGCATCAGAAATAATTTCTACAGGCTCAAAAACCGATAGCCCTATTTTCTGCACACCGGGGCGGCATTTGCTTAAAAACTTATCGTAATAACCTTTGCCGTAGCCTACGCGGTGGCCTCGCAAATCGAAGGCGAGAAGCGGAACCAGCACCATATCCATCTCATTCTCAGCAATAAGCGGACTTGCCTCTGTGGGTTCTTCTATTCCCCATTTGCTCTTTAGCAGCACGGTTTTTGGCCCCAGCAGCCGGTGTTGCAACTCTGTAGCGCCGGGCGGCGTAACGGGCACAGCCAGTTGTATCTTAGGATAATCGCGCCATATCTTATTTATGATGGGCCAGGTATTTAACTCGTTTTTTTCGGGAATAGAAAGGAAAATATGAAGGCGCTTTACTTCAGACAAATCGAATCCGGCAAAAAACCGGTCGCAGATTTTTTGGCTCGCGGCAGCCATGTTTTTGGGCTCCGCAGCTTCGCGCCGCTGTAGCATTTGCTTTCTTAGGGTTGCTTTACCGGCCATTATTCCTGCTCTTTAACGATGGTAAAGCTGTGGCCAAACGGATCGAACGCCTGCTTCATTTGATCAACAAAAAACCTGTTAAACAACATAAAACCGGCCACGTTGTCTTTCCGCTCCTGCAGCACGCCGCCCGGAAAAAGCTGCTCCAGCAAATCGTCTAACTGGTTAAGCAGGGTGCTGTGTTTGCGTTCCGATGCGCGGTTAAATTTCTTCTCCAGCCTTGCCACATCTTTGCTGGTTCTTTTTTCTGCCGCGGCTACAGATTTTATTAAAGTCGAATCGAGCTTCGTTGCCAGTTCTTTCAACTGTTCGTACAAATCTGCCAGTTTTTTCTGCTGCGATTCTAAAGATATTTCCTCGAAACCTTCTACACGGGCCAGCACCTTTTTCCGGAGTCCGGCGGCGTCGGTAAACAAATCCGGAACAGAAAGCTGCAACTTTTCCAGTCGCTTATTGAGCGATGCCGGAATATACATAGCCGAATTACGCAACATCACAACCGGGAACGGAACCTGAAAATGCGCAAACACATTTTTAAATTCCAGCCAATAGGCCACCTCCGCGCCGCCGCCAATATAAGCCAGATTAGGCAGCACCATTTCCTGGTACAGAGGCCGCAGAATTACGTTTGGGCTAAAGCGCTCGGGGTGGTTTTGCAGTTCGGCTAAAAGCGCTTCTTTTGTAAATTGAATGTTCGTGTTCAGCACCTTCCAAACCTCACCATCCTGCTCTATGCGCTCGCGCAAATTATCTTTTAAATAAAACAGATTAATAGGCCGGGCATTTACCTGCATTTTTACATACGCCGCCAGCCGCTCGGTTACCTCATGCACTTTGCGCTGCGAAATTTGCTGCAACAAATCCTGCTCTGCGGCAGGCAAAAATGCCCTCTTCAGGTCTGGGTTGTCGGCATCGAGACTTACCACGCCATACTCGGCAAACAACCTGTGAACCAGTTCGCGGGTGGCATCGGCCAGGTTGCTGTGCTGCAGATACGGCTCCTCGAACAAGGGCATACGCTCTGGGAGTCGCTTAAAAAAATCGCCTAAACCTTCGGTAGAAAACCTGCCAACAGCCCCGGTTTGGTTTGTGTTCCAGGCGTAGGTTTTACCGAACAAACGAAAATGATTCACCTCCTCAAAATCGTGATCTTCGGTGGCCATCCAGTAAACCGGCACGAAGTTGTATTGCGGATAGCGCTTCTTCAGTTCCTCACAACATCGGATAGCGGTTATGATCTTGTAAATAAAATACAGCGGCCCGGTGAAAAGACAAATCTGGTGGCCGGTGGTGATGGTGAACGTATCGGCTTGCCTTAACAGCTCTATGTTTTCTTTTACTTTAGGATGTACGGTTTTTAGATTGGCATGCTGCCCTGCGAGAACTTTGTGCAAAACATCGCGCTGCTGTTGGCAAAACTGCTGCTCCTTACGTGTAATCTGCTCTTCAAACGAATCAATAGTTGGCGGCAGGTTATAAAATTCCTTCAGATAATCGGCTCCGGAAAGGTAATCGAGCACGAGTTTAGAAAAATAACCGGTTTCGGCGTAAGGAATATAAGTGGCCATTCAGTTAGGGTTGCGGATCGGGGCTGCGAGCGCCATTTTTATGGCCGCCAGCGCATAATGCAAAGGTAATTTAATTCGGAGAAATGCAGATTAAGAAAACCTCCGGCGTCTTTTTTGGCCTGGAAGCTTTACAGTTAAACAGATGTGTTTATCTTATGTTTGATTAAGGATTGGGAAGTCGAAAATCTGAACATTTGACAAGCTCCGCGCGAAACCAATTATCTTCTTCTCACTTCTCTAGCTGCCTTCACTCCCGGGCCGTGAGGCCCCGTTGCCGGAACGTCGCTTATTTTCTTTCCTATTCTTCGCTATCGCTCGAATTGCTGCGCACCGGAAATAAAATGAGGCGACTAACCCGGCAACTGAAATCGGAAAAGTCTTAATTACTGATTCGCAGCTTCGCCTGTAGCGCTGGTCTCCAGACCGGTATAACTAAACCGCCGCAGGCAACTTATTCATAATTCCCACAACCTGCAACGGCCAATTTCCATTGCACCAAAACCCAAAATCGTAGTCCTTCCTAAAATCCCATAAATCATAGTTCAGACAATTTGGGCGAATTGCATTCTCCCCTACAAGCTGCAAAGGGCAAAAACACATGTACCGCAACCTAAATCCTGCAAATCCTCCCTATCCACAAATCCCAATTCAGGCAAAAAAAATCCCGAAACCTCTCAGCTCCGGGATTTTCAAGATTATCTGCACAATCGCACATCTACAGTCTGCCCATCAAACCAGCTCGCCATACAGATCAAACTCCGCTGCATTATTAATCTTCACATTCGCGAAATCACCAATACGCACATACGTATCTTTTGCAGGCACTAACACTTCGTTATCCACTTCGGGCGAGTCGTGCTCGGTGCGCCCCACAAAGTAACCGCTTTCTTTGCGGTCGAAAAGCACTTTGTAGGTGTTGCCAATTTTCTTGCGGTTAAGTTCGGCAGAAATTCCTTCCTGAATGGCCATGATCTCGTCTGCGCGCTCTTGTTTTACTTCGTCGGGCACGTTGTCTTCCAGAGTAAAAGCGTGCGTATTTTCTTCGTGCGAGTAAGTAAAAATACCCAAGCGGTCGAATTTGGTTTCTTCTACAAACTGGCAAAGCTCCTCAAAATCCTGCTCTGTTTCGCCGGGGTGGCCTGCTATCAGTGTAGTGCGCAGCGCGACATCGGGCACAGCCTGACGAATAGTGTCTAACAACTCTATCGTA
>JAFADQ010000171.1 GCA_023424725.1 Bacteroidota bacterium | reverse complement strand
TACCTGGAGTGTGCTAAATGGGTCAGGAGGTTCTTTTAGCGATATTTCCTCTCCAACGGCCGTGTTTTCGGGCCTCGCAGGTCAGCATTATTTACTGCAATGGCAGGCAAATGGTGCGAGCGATTCTTCGGGCAGTGCCACCGTAAAAGTGCACTTTGAAGTAATGCCCGATTTACCGGAAGTAGCGCCTGTTTTTATCTGTGAAAATACTCCTGCAATAATTTCCGCCAGCGGCGATGCGCCAGAATTTATTTGGTATGAAGATCTTTCTCAGCAGCCAGTAGCAAATGGAGCAAGTATTACCACCCCGGTACTAACATCAGAAACAGTTTATTATGTAACTGCCAGAAACGAGGCCTGCGAAACAGATCCGGTAGCGGTAACGGTAGGAATTCATCCGAGACCAGTTGTTGTTGCAGGGCCGGATGTAACTGTTATACAAGGCAAGCAAGTGCGCCTGCACGCTTCGGGCGCCGCAAAATATGTCTGGACACCAACCGAAGGATTAACAATGCCGAAAATTGCCGAACCTATTGCAAGCCCTGAAATTACTACTACCTATACCGTAACCGGTTTCTCAGAAAAAGGCTGCAGAGCTGCCGATATGGTAACGGTAACGGTGTTGCCGGCAATTAAGCCCGCCAACGTATTTACCCCAAACGGCGATGGCGTAAACGACTTTTGGGATATCAGCGCCTTGGTTGAGAATTATCCGGATTGCAGAGTAGAAGTGCTAAACCGTTGGGGGAACAGCGTGTACAGCAGCCGAGGTTACCAAACTCCCTGGGATGGGAAATCTAATGGGAACGACCTGCCCGACGGTACTTATTTCTTTATTATAGACCCAGGCAATGAGCATGAACCGATTAAAGGAATGGTAGTTTTATTGAAGTAAAATCTTAGCAAGCACCAATCGCAATAATAGCATTTTATATCAACATCGCCTATCATATTCATCACAAAAAAACACCTGCCAACTTAGCCGGCAGGTGTTTTTTTGTTGCTCCTTTTTATGCTGCGATGCCCAAAAAAATGGCCGTTGCAGCCTGAATTATTATGCTTCCGCGATACACTTCGCCAATTCTTTCAGCTTGCTTTTTTTCGATTCGTGAACTTTGGTATTGCCTTGTCCTTTCTCAAACTCAAGTTGCATTTCGGCAATATCGGCGTTTTGCAGATCCGAGAACTGACCGGCGTTTAGCGGCACCGGCAAATTAACAGACCAGCTTTTCACGCCACGGTTATTTTTCAGGAAGCCATGTTCGCCTTTTGGCACTTTTAGCTCCATGGTAGAGCCGCTGGTTGTGGTAAGCGTTAGCGTAGCGCCGTCTTTCACTACAAACGGCATGTCAGACTGCGAGTAGCTAAGCACCAGGCTGTACAAACCGTCGTCTTTGCGCATGTGATACACCCAGCGGCGGCCGGCCACGCTTACCAGCACTTCGGTTTGCGTATGCGTGTATTTGTTCTGGGTGGCTTCGTCGGTTTTGGTTTCTACTTTGCAGGTAGTTTTTTGGGCCGAAACGGAGGTAGCTGTAAAGGCCAAAAAAGCGCCAAAGAGAATGGAAGTCAGTTTCATAAGGAAAGATATTTTTTACAAGTATAAAAAAAGAACCGGACTTTTGCCCGGCTCTTTTGGTTAATTCTACAGTATCAATTAGTTACGCTGTTACTTTTCGCTCTACTTCGCGCAGGTTTTCTATTTTCTTATTCCGCAGGAATCCGTTAATATCTTCAAAATGCTCGCGGATGCGCTTGTTGCCAAACTCAAAAACTTTTTCGGCCAGTCCGTCCAGAAAATCGCGGTCGTGGGATACCAGAATTATTGTTCCGTCGAAAGCTTTTAAGGCATCTTTTAATATGTCTTTGGTTTTAATGTCGAGGTGGTTGGTTGGCTCATCCAGAATAAGCAAATTAACCGGCTGCAGCAACAGTTTTATCATCGCCAAACGGGTTTTCTCGCCGCCCGAAAGCATTTTCACTTTCTTTTCTATGGCATCGCCGCTAAACATAAAAGCACCCAGAATGTCTTTTATTTTGGTACGCACCTCGCCAACCGCAATCTGATCTATGGTCTGGAAAATAGTAAGATCTTCGTCTAATAAGGAGGCCTGGTTTTGCGCGAAATAACCGATCATAGAGTTGTGGCCCACCGTAAGGTTTCCTTCGTACTCTATTTCGCCCATGATGGCTTTAATTAGGGTAGATTTACCTTCGCCATTACGGCCAACAAAGGCCACTTTTTGCCCGCGTTCTATGGTTAACGAAGCATCTTTAAACACCGTGTGGTCGCCGTATTTTTTGGTGAGGCCATCTACAATAACCGGGTAATTCCCGGAGCGCGGCGCAGGCGGAAATTTCAGGTTTAGTGCCGATGTATCTACCTCATCTACCTGAATAATTTCGATCTTCTCCAGCATTTTTACTCTGGATTGCACTTGCAAAGTTTTGGAGTAAGTGCCCTTAAACCGGTCTATAAAGCCTTGTATATCTGCAATTTCTTTCTGCTGATCTTCGTACTGGCGCTGCTGCTGCTCGCGGCGTTCCTGCCGCAACTGTAAATACTGCGAATACGGAACCTTGTAATCGTAAATGCGGCCCATCGTAACCTCTATGGTGCGGTTGGTGATGTTGTCTACAAAAGCCTTGTCGTGCGAGATCACAATCACCGCCTTGGCATTGTTTACCAGAAAATCTTCCAGCCACTGAATCGACTCAATGTCCATGTGGTTGGTAGGCTCATCCAGTAATATTAAATCCGGCTGCTGAAGCAGGATTTTAGCCAGCTCTATGCGCATGCGCCAGCCGCCGCTAAACTCGCCGGTTGGGCGGTTAAAATCTGAGCGGAGAAAGCCCAAACCCATCAGCGTTTTTTCTACTTCGGCATCGAAGTTAATTTCTTCGATAGAATAGTATTTTTCGCTTAGCTCCGATACCTGCTCAATTATCTGGTAATATTCTTCCGATTCGTAATCGGTGCGGGTTTCCAGTTGCCGGTTCAGCTCGTCCATTTGCTCTTTCATGGCCAGAATTTTAGAGAACGCTTTAGAGGCTTCTTCAAAAACAGTGGCGTTATCTTCTGTTAGCAAATGCTGGGGCAGGTAGGCAATTACGGCTTCTTTCGGCGCCGAAACTTTGCCGCGGGTAGGTTTATTTACGCCGGCGATTATCTTTAGCAGCGTCGATTTTCCGGCGCCGTTTTTCCCCATCAGGGCAATGCGGTCGGTTTCGTTAATGTTGAAAGAAATGTTGCTGAAAAGTGCCGAGCCGTTAAACTCAACCGCCACATTGTCGACTGAAATCATGATTCTGGAAAATAAGGGTGCAAAGGTACAGATTTATTGCCCTTTGTTTACAGGTAATGTAAGTTCAGGCAGCCGTTTTTAGTTCCGGTATAACTTTGTAAGAGGTGAATTTGGTTGCCGGCAGCCTTGTTTTTGGCCCTTGCAGCTTTGGTTTTTTACCAGTAAAAATTCAAAATAAAAAAGCCCCGCAAATTTTGCGGGGCTCTCTTTAATGTACTGGTTTATATGTTATGCTAACTTAACGTTAACAGCATTTTCACCTTTTCTACCAGTTTCAACCTCGAAAGTTACGCGGTCATTCTGGCGAATTTCATCAATAAGACCAGTTACGTGTACAAAGATGTCGGTTTCGGTTCCGTCCTCTTTGATGAAACCAAAACCTTTGGTCTCGTTGAAGAATTTAACAACTCCTGTTTTCATAAAAATAAATTAACTTATGTAAAGGTATACCAAAAACTTTAAAAAGTGGTTGTGTAAACCGAAAAATTATCAGAAATATACCGCTTTGCTACTGAAAATTTACATAAACAGAAATAGTTAATTAAAATTAAACCCCGCGTGTAATTTGCTGGAAATGAACCGGTAAATTAAAGTTGGTTGAAAGAAACCTGCCAATGGTGCTATTTTTTATTTCTGTTTTTCTGCCGGAATTTAAAAATGTAATTTGCGGCTTTATTGATTTCTTTTCCGGATCTGTAAGATCATGTTTAAATTTTCTTTTCGGAGTCGAAAATCATTGCTTCTGGGTTCTGATGAAGATGTTTTTGAAGCTCATAGCGGGGTTACGAGCAAAAAAACATCTGAAATCAGGTTCCGGAAGCGGTGATTTGC
>JAFADQ010000062.1 GCA_023424725.1 Bacteroidota bacterium | reverse complement strand
CATATACACATTGGCGCGAATAACCCAGCGGGTAGAATATTCTAATGGGTTGTTTAACGATTGCCCGGTGGTCCACATAAGGCCGGCGGTGTACTTAAATTTGCTGTTGTGAATGTAACCGATCTGTGGATAAATGCGGAGATCTTCTACGGGGCTACCGCCAACCACTTTGCCGGTTTGCATTATTATTTCTACGTCGGGCGTAAAAAAGAGGGTTTTTGGCGCCAATACGGTGTTGTTTATCGGAATGGCCATATAATATTTATAGCGCCATCTGTTACGAAAAACCCATTGATCGTTAATTCCATTGCCTTTACTCCAGCGATGCTCTATGCGCAACCTGTGGTAGGCAATAAACCTTTTGTAAGGTAAAGCAAACAAATATTCGTGCCAGATGCGGGGTTCTACAACAATATTTTTGAACTCGGGGTTTCCGGGGTCGGGCGAAAAGTTTAGCCGCAGCACCGGCCCCAGGGTAAACATAAAGTTTGGCGAAGCGCGGTAACTGAGCCCATGCCGGTTATAAATTTGGGCTGTGCGCGCAATAAACTTCGTGTTTTCGTCGCCAATGGTGCGGTAATGAAACTGAGCATCCCAGAACAGCTTGTTAGATAATCTGAATTTAGAGTAAGTTCCGATCCATAAGTTGGTGGCCGGTGCACCAAAATTTGCCCCCCGCTGGTCGGTTTGGCCATACGATGCAACTACCGTTAGCAACAAAAGTATTGCCGATAATGCCCGGAATAATGTAATTAGCTTCATATACCTAAATACCGCTAAGGTTTAGTTCCAGAATTTCCAGAACGCGCCGGGTAGAGTGGTTTCCCCTTAACTTGCGCGAAATTTCTTTTGTGTCCTGGTTGCGTAAATCAATCATTCTGGCATAAATCGTATCGAAACTTTTGTACCGTTTCTCTAATTCGCTGCAATTTTTATATTCTGCTATTAGCTGTAAATATCCAGGAAGCACATGTTGCTCAAAAGCATTATAAATTCGCGATTTCATGCGTTCCTCCATGTGCGACATCGTAAAAGGGTTCCAAACGGTGCGTGTATAGGCTTCGTCTAACCTTTTTAGCTTAGAAGGAATGTCGGCCTGCACTTCATATAGTCTCAGAAAAGACTCGTAACATTGCAATAATACCTCTATTGTATCGGCCTTTTTTTGATTAGGTAATAGAGCATACTGCGTAAAAATTTCGAGAGCGAAAGTCTGGATATTTTCCGCTACTCTGCCATGATAACTGTTGTAGCGCTCATTTGCGGGTTGGTTGGCATACAGGCTAATAACCGAATCTTTTAACAGTATAAGCTCCTTTTCTTTTATTATCAGTCTCGATTCGCGCAGCTTGCTTTCCAGTAGGGCATCTATTTTTTTTTCTATGTTCGTTATATCTGCCACTACCTTACCTAAATACCTGTTTACGGCGGGCAGGTCTTGCCCGCGTGCATTTCTTATTTCCGGAAAAGAATATTTTTTTACATAAGTACTGTCTCTAAACCGGTAGCTAACCGTATCCGGAAATTCTGTTTCTGCGATCACATGCTTTAAAATTTCCTCGCGGTTCACATATTCAAAAGAGGGCTTTGCAAATTGCTTTATAAGTTTGTTAGGCGCGGCTAAATTTTGCTGGTAGATTTTTAGCAGCTGATGATAAAAAGCAAGGTCGCGATTGGCAAACCGGCTTATTTCTAAGTCGGCGTTGCCCAGCACTTCCTCAAAAAGCGCATTAGCCTCCGATAGCAGTTTATTTGTGCTTTCCAGGTTTGCTTTTTCTTCGGAAGAGTAGGGTATTTTATGCAGTCGTGCAAGCACTTCCGTTTCTGGCTCGCCTCCATCTGTTAATGCCCAGTATGGTGTTTTGTCGTAAATAGCAAAAGCAGAAAATACATTTTTCAGGAGGTTATTGGTAGTTGTTTTCAGGGCAGTAGTTGTGTCTGTAAGAGCCGGTTGGTATTTTGTTGTACTGTTAGCTAATCCGGTATGCGCACTTTCCAGGGCATCGAAGTATTTGCCGGCCAGTGTAGTGTTTTCCCAAACCGTTACATCTGTGGCCAAGCCAGCTAAACCTACATATTGAAGGTGCAACGTATCGGCTCCAAATAAAAAATAGTGTTTTGTTTGGTGGCCCTGGTCATAAACCCTGTACTCGGTAAAGGCAGGTTTGGCAGCAGCAACCGGCCTAAAAACCCACTGACCATGTATAAAACCGTTATCGCTAACTTTTCCGGTAAACCAGGTTCCGTTATAAACTCCTTCTGTAGTGCCTGCAATGCCCCCGTTTTTAAAACCGGCTTTTACATAAGATATAGTATCTGCCAGCTCCGATTTTCTGATTTTCCGTTCTAATAATTCCCAGGTGCCGGTTGCTTCTCCGTTTTTAAAATTGGCTTTAACCAAAAATTCATGACCCGATGCCTCGTAAACAATTTGGTTGTCTTTCTCTACGAACTCGCCTTCAGGCTCTACGGTTTTAGAAATATACTGCCATATTCCGTTTTTTAAATTTTGCTGATAGGCACCCGAAATAACAACAGAGCGAAGTGAAGAGCCATTTGTGGCATCGGCAAAAGACGACTTAAACCGGAAAGGCCCGTGTTTTATGGTGTCTTTTTTTGCAACCGTGTATTTAAAATTAGCCTTGCCGCTAAGGCCGTAACTTAAACTATAATAGCCATCGTAGGTTGCCTGTTTTTGCCCGAGTGCCGGGTTTGCCCAGGCAAGAGCCCATATAATCGCAAGCAGAAATATTTTCGATTTATATATATTACTCATTAATAAAACCTCTATATACCCATTTAGGCCATTTTTAAATTTTCTGTTTCTGCCTGTAATTGATTAGAGTGAAACCCCCATAACTATCGGGAGAAAACACCCCGGATACTTTCAGGAAACATTTTCATCAGAGCCACATTGCCACGTTATCGATGCCAGTAAAATAACGTGTAACGGATTAAAATCAGGCTTTGTTGGCCCGAGGGCCTTGCTCGTGGCGTTTAAACGCCACTGTTGTTATATTCACAAGGTATCAGAGAATCTGATAGAGCCCTCGCAACGACCCGAATCAGTAATCCCGGATGCTTTCGTGGTAAAATTTAAACCTGGGCAAAGCCTTAATTATCAGATCACTTTAAGGTTCATGGAAAAAAGCAATATCGTCGCTTCTCCTGCGCATCGGCATCAGATGAAATTAACAAGCAGTATGTGAGAAAAATTAATGCCAGAAAATTCTTTCTTCCTGTTTCGAAAGCCTCAAACAAATAAGAATTCGGTATTCAGATTGGTGGTTTTTACCGGTCAGGCCAAAATCTGAATTCTGTTATTAAAGTCATTATTCAAATATTTTGTTTTCTGAAGTTTGTGTTTTTCATGCCTGTAGGCTCTTTACGGGCATAAAAATGTCGAAATTCAGGTGCCTGAACCGGGAACAAAAGCACAGAAAATTTAAGGTAAATAATAAGTTAGCTGCACAGAATATGGATATGTAATTTATCTGTGAGTTTTAAATCTGCCGTTTTATTCATACTTCGGGAGGTGGGTTTGCCCGTTAATTATGTAGAGAAACTCCACATCTTGTGGAATTTATTGTAGAATATAGCTCTTTAAATTGTCTGAATAATATTCTGATTTCCCCTGCAAGCCTCAAAAAACCGTCTGCTACAACCCAACAAAAAAGGGCTGCCTCACCAGAAGCAGCCCTTTCCTGTTTTAAAATTCTTTCTCTAGAAAATCAATGTAAAGAACAAAATGGCGATAATTCCCACCACCATGGCCAGAATATAAATACCGATAGAACCGTGCTGCATGTAGCGCAATCCGCGGCCGCTTTGCACCACCAGTTTGCCCACACCGTTCACCATTCCATCTACCATCAGCACATCTACCACTTTGTGGAACTGCACCGACAGCCAGTGCAGCGGACGAACCACGATGCCGTTGTACAGCTCGTCGATGTAATATTTGTTGTACACCAGGTTGTGCAGCGGGCTCAGTTTGGTGTTTTCTTCGGCTGGTAAAGCGCGCTTACTTACATAAATTACGTAAGCGATAATAATAGAAAGCACCGCCGCTCCGGCCGAAATTCCCATCAGCAAGTATTCTGTGGCGTGGTCTATCTGGTGCGCTCCGGCGCTTGGGTTTATCTGGTTAGAAAGCTCAAACAGCGGCGCCATAAAGCTTGCCAGTTGGTGCGTTTCGGCGAAAACGGCTGGAAGGCCCATAAAACCACCCACTACAGCCAAAATAGCCAGCACAATTAGCGGCATGGTCATGCTTACCGGCGATTCGTGCAGGTGGTGCTTCTGCTCTTCGGTGCCCCTAAAGTTGCCGAAGAAGGTAAGGAACAGCAAACGGAACATGTAGAAAGCCGTCATCATAGAGGTAAGCACCCCGATAACATACATGGGCTTGCTGTGCATGTACACGTGCGCCAGAATTTCGTCTTTAGAGAAGAAACCAGAGAATGGCGGCACACCCGAAATAGCGATGCAACCGATCAGGAAAGTAAGGAATGTAATTGGAAGAGCTTTGCGCAAACCACCCATGCGGCGGATGTCCTGTTCGCCGCTCATGGCATGAATAACGGAGCCTGCACCCAGGAACAATAGCGCCTTAAAGAAGGCGTGCGTAAGCACATGGAACATCGACGACGAATACGCCATCACGCCCAGCGCCAGGAACATATAGCCCAACTGACTAACTGTAGAGTAGGCCAGCACCTTTTTAATATCGTTCTGAAACAAGCCAATAGTAGCGCCCAAAAAGGCAGTCGCCAACCCAACCCAGGCAATAATTTCGAGTGTATCGGGAGCCATGGTGTAAAGCACGTTGCTCCGGATCACCATATAAATACCGGCCGTAACCATGGTAGCCGCGTGGATTAGAGCAGAAACCGGAGTAGGGCCCGCCATCGCATCCGGCAGCCAGGTAAACAACGGAATCTGGGCGCTCTTGCCCGTCGCGCCGATAAACAACAGCAGCGAAATACCGAAAATAACCGGTGCGCCAATGCTTAATGTGGCAACTTTCTCAAATAAAGGCACAAATTCCAC
>JAFADQ010000378.1 GCA_023424725.1 Bacteroidota bacterium | reverse complement strand
AAAGAAGGCAACAACACAATCAGCAAAAAGATAATTTTTTTTATCATAGCAGTAATTATTGTTTGGCCAGGGCGGCTCTGTTTTCCTAAAATTGCGTACTATAAAGCCTGGCAGCATGTAAGGTACGCCCAATTGCGTAATTTATTGCAACTATAAGGTATTATTTTGTTCTAATGTAGTAATTTGCCTGCAACGGCCGCTTTTTTGGCCATCACAGCCCAACCATGACCTTCACCGAAATTTATAACCGCATTTTGCCGCTCTGGCCCGCCAGCATTTCTGTTGCCGATGCCGTACTGATAGAGCCCAAGCCCGGCAACAAGAAAAACCAACTGCTTATGCCCAGCCGCGCCAGCAGCTTTTACTCTAAAAACCTGAGCGATGCCTGGACCAAAGCCCGCGAAGCAGCCGCCTCCGAAACCGCTGCCGGCCAGCTCATGATCTGGACTATTTACCAGCTCCTCAGCCGCATAGCCCAGGAAAACGTAGCCGCCGGCATAACAGAAATAAAGCCCGCCGAACTACCCAAAGCCGACCTGGAAGAGCAATTCCACAAAAACCTGCTGGAAGAAGAAATGACGGAGGAGCTGGAGAAGTATGAAAGAAATGCCAGCTAACTCTGCAACCCCCAAAAAACCACCCGCAAGACACCAAAAGCAGTACCTTTGCAAAAAAAGAAAATGAGAACCTTTGAATTGCAGGGCCACGAGTTTATAGAACTAAATAAACTCCTGAAAATGCTGCGCCTGGTAGGCACCGGCGGCGAGGCCAACGTGCGCATAGAACAAGGCGAAGTGCAGGTAAACGGCCAAATAGAAACCCAGAAACGCAAAAAGCTGCGCCCCGGCGATAAAGTGCTTTTCGGAGCAGAAGAAATTAGTATAAAATAACCACGGTCCGTTAAAACCTTACAGCGTTTTTTTCAAACATTACTGCCCGAAACCTAAAAATAGAGGTTGCCACCTGAGCCCGCCCTTGTTTATAGACCATAGCCGCCAGGTTAATCGTAACGCCGGCCTCCTGGCCGGTATGGTTGGCAAAAGCGGTGCATTTAAAATGCTTGGCGAGGGTAGTATAAGTAGTTTTAACCTTTTTTGCCTGGAGCAAAAGGCCTTTACAGGCCAGGGGCAGGCGCTACAGATCGTTAGCCTGCCGGCTCTGGTGTACATACGCGCGCGGGCACGCTGTTTAGGCTATAAGTAATGTTTTGGGCAGTAGTGGAAGCATTTTAAAGAACCTGCGAAGGTCAATTTTGCGGGCATAAGCGGCCAATTCTGAGAAATATATAATCCTGAAAATTCTGATTCAGAAACCTTGACCACCACCGATTTCGATATACAATTTCCCGGTTACCAACTCCGGGCCAGGCAAATTAGCAACCCAGCCGCCGCGCCGCAAAACCCAACCCTGGTTTTTCTGCACGACTCGCTGGGCTGCATAAAGCTGTGGCGCGATTTTCCGGAACAACTTGCCCGCCTTACCAACTGCAACGCGCTTATTTACGATAGGCGCGGTTACGGCAAATCATCGCCTTTTTCATCAATAAAAAGAACCAACCTATACCTGGAAGAAGAAGCGCAACTGTTGCCCGAAATTTTACAGATCAGCGAAGTAAACAAAGCCATACTTTTCGGCCATTCAGATGGCGGCACTATCGCGCTGGTAGCGGCTGCTTTATTTCCCGGGCTGGTGCAGGCAATTATTACCGAGGGCGCACATGTTTTTGTAGAAGATGTTACTTTGGCCGGAATTCGCGAAGCAGAAAAGTTATACCTAACTACCAACCTGAAAGACCGCCTCGCCAAATACCACAGCGATAAAACCGATGCCGTGTTCAGCGCCTGGGCCAATACCTGGTTATCGCCGGAATTCAGAAGCTGGAACATAGAAAAATACCTGCCGCAAATTAGCTGCCCTGCTTTAATTATTCAAGGTGAAAAAGACGAATACGGAACCCAAAAGCAGGTAGCCGCAATTACCGGCCCGTTAGCGGGCAACGCCACCGCGCATTTAATACCGGATATTGGCCACACGCCGCACAAAGAAGCCGCCGAAGAAGTGCTGGCCGTATCGGCAATTTTTATAAACGAAGTGCTACTGGCAACCAAATAATCTTTTTGCCTTATACCGCTAATAATTGTATTGCTTTGTAGAACTACGGTGGCTCTAAAAGGCAAGGTCCTTCCTTTGTCAGGATGACAGCACGTGGTAGATCACTTTTGTTGCCAGTGGCGCCACCACGCGTTGTCATGTTAAGCAATAGCGAAACACCTCGTTGGCCAGAACAACTGCACGGCAAAATGCATCTCGTACCTTATACTACCAACTACTTTATACCCAATCATGACCGATAAATTTATGCAGGCCGCCATAGAGCAGGCGCGCAAAAGCCTTGCCGAAGGCGGCATACCCATAGGCTCTGTTTTGGTGCGCGACGGCGAAATAATTGCCCGCGGCCATAACCAGCGCGTGCAGCAAAACGACCCCATGTTGCACGCCGAAATTCATTGTCTGCAGCAGGCTGGCCGCATTGGCAGCTACAAAAACACCGTTTTGTATAGCACGCTAATGCCGTGTTATTTGTGCGCCGGAGCCGCCGTGCAGTTTAACATACCAAAAGTTATTGTGGGCGAGTCGCGCACGTTTCCGGGAGCGGTAGATTTTATGCGCCAGCACGGCATAGAAGTTATAGATACCGATAACCCCGAATGTGTGCAGCTGATGGAAGAATTTATTGCCGCCAAACCCCAGCTCTGGAACGAAGATATTGGGGAGTAACCATCACGACGAATTCAGCAAAATCCAAAGCCCTTCCGCTATGCAGCAGAAGGGCTTTTATGTTTTGTGTTGATGTTTTTGGTGGGGTAAAATGCTGAATTCCAAATATATATTTATTTTATATATTTGCGGTTGATCTGCCTGCGATTTTTTAAACTTTTACTAATTATAAAGACGCCGCATGAAAAAACATTACTCAATTATGGCCCTGGTGCTGGGTTTTTTGCCCCTCGCAGCCCAATCGCAAACCGCCCCCAATTACCAATGGGCAACCGTGCTGCCGCTAACCTACAATGCCGAAACGTACCTGAATGCCGAAATTTACTCGGTGGCCGCAACCCCGCAAAACGAAGTGGTTGTAGCCGGAACAAAACAGGTAAACCGGTCTTTTTCGGCGGCCTTTTTCGGTAACCAGCAACTGGTTAAATACGATGCCGCCGGCGAACAACTATGGGCAAAGGAGTGGACCGGAAACGCGCGGATACATAACATAAAAACTGGCGCATCGGGCAAAATATTTGTGCTGGGCACTTACATAGATTCTGTTAGGCTCGGCCCGCAACATGTAGTAATGGGTAGCGGCGTTCCGGGCGCTTATTTTGCCTGCCTTAGCGGCGCGGGCGAGGTAGAGTGGGTAAAGCATTTATCTGATATGTATGGCAGCGCCGCCTTTGCTAATGT
>JAFADQ010000354.1 GCA_023424725.1 Bacteroidota bacterium | reverse complement strand
GGATTATCCCAAACCCTGGGCATAGAGCACTCCGGCGATGCCCTGAAGCGAAATGTTTTCACCCAAACCCAGACAAATAAAGCCCGCCTTCAGCGCTGGGAAAATGTAGAACAGGTTTTCGCGGTTCAGGATTCGCAGCAAGTAGCAGGCAAGCGGATTTTATTGGTAGATGATGTAATCACGACGGGCTCTACATTAGAAGCCTGCGCGAAAGTGCTTTATGCTGCAGGAGCCCAAAAAGTGAGCATCGCAGCCCTGGCGGCGGCGTAACAGGTCTCGGTTAGTTTTGGTTTTATTCTCTGCGGCCGTGCCCATATTTTTGGCCGTTGCAGGGTAAGTAATTTTAGCGCGGGGAACAAGCAAAAACAAGGCAGTGCCTTGTCTCTACAGAGGGCGGCGGATGCTAAAAAAACCTTCCAGGGTCTTTTTCAGACCTGGAAGCGTTTTGCCCGGCAAAGCCTCTTAATCCGTAACTTTACTTTCTCAAACCGCCACCCATGTCCTTCGCCCTCATCCACCTATTCGCTACAGGCCCCTGCAATGGCAGCCACGGCTTGCTGCAGGTAGGTGTTTTAGATTTGATGAAGCCGGATGCCGGGCCGCACATTTTTACCCTCAACCCAGGCAAACCCTACGGCGAAGCATTATACCGTCGCAGCCGCATCAGTAACGAAACCGCCGCGCAATCGGCTGTTTGGAAAGAAGTAATAGACGAAGTTCAGGCGCTGCTAAATAATTACGATCAGTTTTTTTTCTACAACGAACTGCACGAGCGTGCCTGGCTGCAGAAAACCGTGCTGCAAGGGGCAAAAAACGGGGCGTCAGCGGCAGATCTCTCGGCACTTTCGTCTTTTTTTCTGCCCGAAAAGCCCCTGCAAGACCCCGAAACACTGGTACACGAGCTGATAGAGCACAACAAAGAACTTAGCCAGAAATATGATTTCGGACGGAGCAAGCCGCAAATGCCGTTTGTATTATTTGCGCTGCGCGAAGTAGTATTGCAGATAATAGACCGATTGCTGTTGCCAACAAAATCGCTCGAAAAAGAAGGGTTTCTGGTTTGGCAATTATTTGAAGAAGCCTTGCGCCTGCACGGAAACCGTGCTTTACCGCCAGAATTCCGGGCCATACAAGCGGCCGCCGCTCAAGCCGTACTGTTTAACGAGCCCGATGCGCTGCCCCGGTTTCAGAACCCGGAACGCCTGCTCGCGCCGCCGCCGGCAAACCAAACTCAGCAACATTTGCAGCACTGGATGGAGCAGGCCTTGCCGGTAAACGAAAAAGATCTTCCCAAAACAAAACCCGACAAACTGTTGCCGCTGCAAGAACACCACGTTCGCGAAGCATTCGCGGCTTTCCGCAACTTCCATAACCAGGGTCACGACAAAGATAAACCCCTTGTAAAACAGCGCCATCAACAGGAATTATACGCCCAGCGCACGGCACTCGCCCTAAACGATGGCGGTTGTTATGCCCTGGAAGCAGGCACCGGAACAGGCAAAACACTGGGCTATTTAACTCCTGCGGCAGAATTTATTAAACTAAACCCGGGCACAAAAGTGGTGGTGGCCACGGCAACCAAAAACCTGCAGGCGCAACTGTTTTACCACGAATTGCCCCGTTTACTGCATCGCGGTTTGCCATATCAGGACCTGAAGGGCGCATTATTAAAAGGCCAGAACAATTACCTCTGCGTATCTGCGCTTGCCGAAGTGTACAGCGATTTGGTGGAGTTTGGCAAAGGTACCGCCGCCGACTGTTTGCTGTGGCTTTATTTCGCGTTGCGGCTGCGGCATACCAAAGGCGAAATAGAAGAAATTCCGGCCTTTGTACGAAATCTTACGCCCAACATCTGGGATCTGTGGAACGAAGTAGTGGCTTCCGAAACCTGTTATGCGCCGCGCTGCACCAGTTTTTGCGTGTATCCGCGGCATTTAAAAACAGCCGTTCTTGCCGACATCGTTATCACCAACCACCACAAGCTGGTGCGCCTGCCCAACGAGCTTGCCGAAGCCGCCGCTGCATGTATTATAGACGAAGCCGATCATTTTCCGGACACGTTTCGCGAAGCGCTAAGCGAAGAATTCAGGTTGCTGGAGTTTACGGTAAAGCTGCTGAGGCCAATTTTAGGGTCGCCAAAGAAGAAAGGATATTTGCACACCCTGGAGCAATGGCTGATGCAGCATGAAACCGAGCACACGCCCCGGCTTTTGCAGGAACTGGAGCTGGCGCACAAGCATTTGCACGCCGCCGAAATTTCGTTACAACCCGTGCAGCACCTGCCCTACCGCTCCGGCGACCAGCGCTGGCTAGACCCGGCACCGCACCGCAAACAAAACCCCGACGAGCCCGATTGTTACAACGAACTGGCCAAAATTATTCAGAAAGCCGGCGAGCTGGTAGGCATTGGCGCCAGAAAATTATACCTGGTGCGCGAAAACCTGCCCGATGCTGCCGAAAATGTGCAGCAACAGCGCCAGCGACTGCAGCGTTACCAGGAAAAAGCCGAAAAATGGTCGAATGCTTTGCTTACCATCGCGGCCGATTTCCCATCTAAATTCTGGATTCATGTGCTGCGGAAAGAGCGGAACTCGTGGTCGGCAGCGCGCTTACCGTATAGTTTGGAAGAGCCGATGGAGGAACTGAAAGAAACTTTCCCGACGCTTATTTTCACCTCGGCTACACTGTATGTCTCGGAGAGCACCGATTTTTTCCGGTATCAGCTAAACCAGCAAGGGTCATTTTCGGGGGAGGTACGGATAAAATCGCCGTTTAATTACCGCGATAACGTGGCCGGCGCCGTTACCGCTTATCTTCCCGAATTCGCCTATCAACCCAACCTCGAAAAAACCGTGCGGCAGGAACGCGAACGCGAATGGTTCGAGAAAAGCATGGCCACGTTGCTCGCGCTGCTGGCTTACGCAAACGGCCGCTCTCTGGTGCTTTTCACCAGCAACGAAGAAATGCTGCGCGCTTACGAATGGCTTTTGCCCCGCCTCGAACCGCACCAGATAGAACTGCTGCCGCAGCATGGCGCCAGCGTGTGGGAAATCAACAGGTTTAAAAAAGATGAAAATTCGGTGCTTTTAGGCGTAGACCGTTTTTGGTATGGCGTAGATTTCCCGGGCCGCACCTTATCGCAGGTTATCGTGTGGCGGTTGCCCAACCCGGTGCTGAGCCAGCCATTGGTAGCGCACCGCCGTCAGTGGGAAGGCCACGCTTTCTGGCAACAGTATTATTACCCGGCAGGCCGCTTAAAACTACGCCAGGGTTTCGGCCGCCTCATCCGCACCGAAGCAGACTCCGGACTTTTTGTGGTATTAGATTCGCGTTTACATCATCAGAATTTTCTACAGCATTATTTAACCGAATTGCCCGTGAGGATCTCTCCTGTTCACTCCGAAGAAGAAATGCTGAAATGGCTCCAGCGCCACGCACCCGAAAAAATACATGGCTTAAAGGCGGAATTAGAGCGACGCGAAGTGCAACTGGATGTTGTAAAGTTTGAGCACGGCAAGCGGCGAGAGCTCACCGTAACGCCGGCCTCCCGGCCGGTAACAACGTGAAGCCCGGAAAGAAGCCACCAAAAAATCGGCATCAATTAAAAATAAGGCAGCTCTCTAAGAACCAGATCGGGTATTTGGTAACGCTTCCTTTCTGGGGACCAAACCGGTCTGAAGACCGGCGTTACGTAATGCCGGTCTTCAGACCGGTATTGCCGTGCTGCCCGGAAGGGCAGCACCTACAAATCGGGCATCAATTAAAAATAAGACAGCTTTCTCAGAACCAGATCGGGCAATGGTAACGCTTCCTTTCTATCAGGCAAACCGGTCTGAAGACCGGCGTTACGTAACGCCGGCCTCCCGGCCGGTATTGCCGTGCTGCCCTGAAGGGCGGCACCCGCAAATCGGTATCAATTAATAATAAGACAGCTTTCTGAGAAGCATATCGGGCAATGGTAACGCTTCCTTTCTGGGGACCAAACCGGTCTGAAGACCGGCGTTACGTAGCGCCGGTCTTCAGACCGGTTTTGCCGTGCTGCCCGGAAGGGCAGCACCTACAAATCGGTATCAATTAAAAATAAGACAGCTTTCTCAGAACCAGATCGGGTATTTGGTAACGCTTCCTTTCTGGGGACCAAACCGGTCTGAAGACCGGCGGTACTGGCACAAAAAAACAGCGCCTCTTTCGGGGCGCTGTTGCTGTTTTATGAATTTGCTTTATGCTTAGTAATTAGAGCCGGCGTGGATCATGGCGCAACGGAAACCGATTGTTGCAGTAGAAGAATCTTCTGCCATGTAGCGGCGTGTTCCTGGTGATAACCAGTAAGCTACGTCTTTCCAGCTTCCGCCTTTGTAAACGCGTACATGGTCATCAACTAACGACTGGAAACCAGCGGCATCGTATTTATCTGTAGGATCCAGATAATCGTCGCGACGGAATGGGTTTAAGTCTTCCACATCCTGGAACGATAGCGGACGGTACAAATCCTGCACCCACTCGTTTACGTTTCCGGCCATGTTATACAAGCCGTAGTCGTTAGGAGCGTATGCATATACATATTCTGTAATCATGGCGCCATCGTTAAGGCTACCGGCAATACCGGCATAATCTCCGCGGCCACGCTTAAAGTTAGCCAGGAATTTACCCATTGTTTTGCCATACGGGTTACGCAGCGAGTGGCCATCCCAAGGGTACAGGCGCTTGTTTGCCTGGTTCTCGTCTTGCTCCAGCTGAGTTCCGATAAGTGCCTGGGCAGCATATTCCCACTCGGCTTCTGTTGGTAGGCGGTAGTTTGGAAGTACAACGCCCGACTCCAGAGGAATACGGCCGGTGCCTTCTGCTACTGCTACACCGGCTTCTTCGGCCAGGTTAGCGTTAACTTTTTGTGTACGCCATGCGCAGTAATCCTGAGCCTGTAACCAGCTAACTCCCACCACCGGGAAGAAACGGAAGCCAGGATAGCGCAGGTAATGATCTACGTAAGGATCGTTAAATGACAATTGGCGTGCCCAAACGGTTGTGTCTGGTAAAACCGACTGATAAAATTCTTCTGATGAATCTAAACGCACATAGTGCATGTACTCGAGCCAGTGCAGGTTTGCTACTTCGCTCTCGTCCATATAAAAAGATGCAACCGTAACGGTACGCTCTATGTTGTCGCGCGACAGCATTACATCTTCTTCTGTAGACCCCAGCGTGGTGCGGCCGCCTTCTATAAATACAAGGCCCGGGCCTTCTGGCTGCCCCTCGTAAGGCGATACTTCATAGCCTTCTTCGGTATTAAAGGCAATACCAGTGGCGGTACTGGCTTCGCCTGGGTTCATGCTGGTAGGGTGGTGGCTGCCGCACCCCGAAAATAGGATAGCCCCCGTAAAGGCCAAACCCAGTGTTTTAAGCAACTTCATAAACTACTGTATATCAAAAGAATTGATCAGATACATTAATGCAATAATTTGCAATAATAACAAATTTTAGAACACAGGGCAAGGAACCGGCCTGTATTTTTTATAACTAACTCTGGAACGTTGTATTTTATTGTAATTGATCCGCTCGAAAACCAGAGAAATTTCGTGGGCTCCTCCTAAAGATCGTCCTATTCCGGTTAGGGGCGCGTCGTAGCTGTATCCTACCGTAAAGCCCTTTAAAGACACTCCGGCAAGTAATGCAAGGCTCTGTTGGAAAGGCGTTTGGCCAAACAACGAAATGCCTTTGTATACCACGCCGCCGTGCAAAGGCAGGTATGTGCCATACAAACCAAGATTAAACTGCTCCAGGCCGCCCTGTGTAAAATAAAATGCTACAGGAGTAATGCTTTTTTCTTCATACTCTTTGTAGTTAAAAACTTCATCCAGATAGATTTTATAGCCTGCCGTAAAGATCCACGACGAGCTAAGGAGGTCTTTTGTATCGGTATGCGATAAGTTGGGCCGGTTTAGCTGGTAACCGGCGAAGCTTACCCAAAAATTCTTTTCGTACAAAATACCGCCGGCGTTAACGGTAAGATAGGCCTTGCTTCTGTAATCCTTAGAAAACTCCTGGGTAGCGTTGCCGCTCAGGTAACCGTTATTGGTGATCTGATCTCCGAAAACCAGCTTATCGAAATCGGCTTGCTGCAGCCCTACTCCTGCTCCGGCCCCGGCGCTGAAAGACCATTTGTTAGATATATCAAGATGATAGGCGTAGTTACCGTTTACATTAATCCGGGTTAGCCCGCCGTCGCCGGCCTGGTCGGCGCTTAACAAAAGGCCTATACCATTGTTTGTATCTCTAAACCTGATGTCGCCGCTCGCCTGAATTGTCTGGAAAGCGTTTTGCAACTTGGGCCATTGCTGCCTGAAGCGGGTGGTAGCGCTGGCCTCGGCCTGCAAACCTGCAAAGGCCGGATTTATATTCATGGGAGCAGAAAAAAGCTGGCTTACGTGCGCGTATTGTGCGTTTGCCACCTCACAACAGCCGGCAAGTATGAGCGCCGGCAGCCACATAAACCGAGTATTTTTCAGCATCTGGATACTATAATTGTAATAAAAACGCTATATATGCAGACTTCGTATGCAGTTTGCATCTTGTTTGCGTATATAATTTAAAAAAATTGTCTTTCGTAAGGCAAAGCTACTATGAAAAAAGTGTTGTTAGGCGTAGGCCTGTTAATCTTGCTGCTGCTGGGCACTCTGGCCGCGCTTCCGTTTTTATTTAAAGACAAAATTAAAATTCTGCTCGACCAACAAATCGCCCAGAATGTAAAAGCCGATGTGCATTACAAAACCGAAAATGTAGATCTTACCGTTTTTCGCAGTTTTCCTAACCTTACGCTGGCTATAGACGAGCTCGCGGTTATAGGCCAGGATACGTTT
Organism: Bacteroidota bacterium; assembly: GCA_023424725.1. GTDB lineage: Bacteria > Bacteroidota > Bacteroidia > Cytophagales > Hymenobacteraceae > JAFADQ01. The sequence goes on along the minus strand of JAFADQ010000354.1, from coordinate 46 downwards.
GCGCGCGATACTTTAGCTTATCTGCCATCGCTGGAACTGAACCTGG
>JAFADQ010000158.1 GCA_023424725.1 Bacteroidota bacterium | reverse complement strand
CAGCTATATTTTCAGAAGTTATGCTGCGATGGCCTTTTTTTTGCCCGTTACAGCATAAATTCCAGAATAATCAGGCATCGGGTACTAACAAAAACAATCAGTATTTTCATTATTTAGGCTGCGATGGCCATATTTTTGCCCGCTACAGCCTAAAATTCCAGAATAATCAGCAATCAAAAAAACCAACAATCAGCAACAAAATGACAGCATATATCTTCCCCGGCCAGGGTGCTCAGTTTAAAGGAATGGGCAAAGATCTGTACAATAACAGCGAAAAAGCCAAACAATATTTCGAGAAAGCCAACGAGATACTCGGTTTCCGGATTACCGATATTATGTTTGAAGGAACCGACGAAGAATTGAAGCAAACAAACGTAACTCAACCTGCCATATTTTTGCACTCGGTTATTACGGCCATGCTCGCTCCGGATTTTACACCCGATATGGTGGCCGGACACTCTTTAGGCGAGTTCTCGGCTTTGGTGGCCAACAAAACCCTGGCTTTTGAAGATGCGCTTACCCTTGTTGCCCAGCGCGCACAGGCAATGCAGGCAGCCTGCGAAGCCGTTCCGAGCACCATGGCAGCTATTTTAGGGCTTGCCGATGAGAAGGTGGAAGAAGTTTGCGCCGCTGTGCAAAACGAAGTGGTAGTGCCGGCCAATTACAACTGCCCGGGCCAGCTCGTTATTTCCGGAAGTATAGAAGGCATTAACCAGGCCTGCGAAAAAATGAAAGAAGCCGGAGCCAAACGCGCCCTGGTGTTACAAGTTGGGGGTGCGTTTCACTCGCCGCTAATGGCGCCGGCGCAAAAACAGTTAGAAGAAGCCATAGCAGCTACCAACTTTAGCGCTCCCATTTGCCCTGTATACCAGAACGTAAACGCGAAGCCATCCTCAGATCCGGAAGAAATAAAGCAAAACCTGATAAAGCAACTAACCGCGCCCGTTCGCTGGACCCAAACCGTACAAAACATGGTAGCCGGCGGCGCTACAAAGTTTGTAGAGTGCGGGCCGGGAAATGTGCTGCAGGGTTTGGTAAAGAAAATCCATAAAGAAGCCGAAACCGGATCAGTAACGGTGTAAGCCGGGTTAAAAAGGAATAGTAGTAACAGGAAATCAGGCTGCAACGGGCAAAAAAATGGCCGTTGCAGCCTGTTTTCTTTATGAAATAAACTGGCTGAAAACGCCGCTCTGCAAAGCGAAGCTACACTTGTAGCGCTGCTCTCCAGAGCGGCGTTTAGTGTAATTTGTGATGGCACATTTTAAGTGCCCAGCGCAGTGCTTTTTAGTTTATAATTATGGAATTGGTTTATTTGTTCCCCGCTCTGGAGAGCAGCGCTACATTGGGCTGTGCAGTTTCTTTACTTCCAGCTCATCAGGGCAAATTTCCAACAAATCTGTTACTGTTTTTTGTAGCGCCGGGTGCTTAAAATCCGGCGCAATTTCGGCCAATGGAATAAGCGTAAAACGGCGCAGGTGCAGGCGCGGATGCGGAATCTCGATGCCGGGTTTGGTGATGATCTGGTTATCGAAAAATAAAATATCGATATCGATTACGCGGGCTTCCCAGCGGGTTTGGCGGGTGCGGCCAAGCGTGGTTTCTATGTGCTGGGTAATGGCAATTAATTCTTCGGCGGTAAATTTTGTTTCTATCTGCAGCACCTGGTTTAAATACGGTTGCTGATCTTCTACTCCCCAGGCGGCTGTTTGGTATATGGCCGATGCTTTTTTGATGCTTCCAGCTTTATTTGCCAGTTGCTCGCGCGCCATCCGCAGAAAGTTTTCCCGGTCGCCGATGTTACCGCCCAGCAATAAAAATACGTTCTGATGAGCCATTACAAAAACTGCTGAAAAAACCGGATTGTGAAATCGGCGGCCTGCTGCGCGTCGGCTGGCAAGGTTTCTTCGGCAAACGGGTGCGACCCGCCAAAAGAATGATTGCAGCCGGGCATTAAGATAAGTTGGGCGCTGGTGTTGGCATTTTTGAGCTCCGCAGCCATTTCGGCCGGCACAGATTCGTCGGCATCGCCATGAATAATAAGTAGTTTTTCTTTTAGTTTTTTGGCCGCGTTAAGAATATTAAAGCGCTCGCGGTTGGCGTAATAATCTTCTACAATCTGGTATTTCATGGGCAGTTGCTGGCCGGTGCGCGTGTTGGCTATATATTCTACGCCGGTTTTTTGCCAGGTTTCCAGCTCGGTTTTGCTCCAGCGTTTTTCCAGGTTGCTAACGGCGGCCCAGCTCGCGGCGGCGCTTATGCGGGCATCTTCGGCGGCGGCAATTATGGCCACAGAACCTCCGCGGCTATGGCCTATTATAAACACCTTTTCGGTATTTATCTCTTCTGATGGCACATTTTTTGGCCCTCGCAGCAAAAAACCGGTAAATGTGCGTATGTCAGAAAGCTCTTTGCTGAAGTTGTTTTCGGCAAAAGCCTCCAGATCGGAAAGATCGGTAAGGTTATCTGGCGTGGTGCCGTTGTGGCTCAGGTTTAGTTTGGCAAAGGCAAAGCCGTTATCGGCAAAATACCGCGCCAGCAAATTAAAATGCCCCCAGTCTTTAAAGCCTTTAAAACCGTGTACAAACAGTACCAGCGGCTTTTTGCGGCCGTTTATGTTTAGTTGCAGATCGGCAGAAATTGGCCTTTGCAGCCCTTCTTCCAGTACAAAATCGTAGCGGGTATAGCCGTTTTGGTTGCTCGTAATGTTGCGGGTCATGAGATAAAGGTACGGTTTGTTACGATTTTAGGGTAAGTTTTTGGTTTGGTTAACGTGTTTCTAATGGCCTTACATTAAAATTATCCGGGCATCCCAGGCCTCATATTTCCATTCATCCCAAAAATGTCCGTATACTTGTACCGGTAAAAATGAGCAGCCCTTTACACGATATAAAAGCTCCGATTGCAGCCGAGATGGAGCTGTTTGAGCAGAAATTCCGCGCTTCGATGCAGACGCACGTGCTGCTGCTCGATAAAATAATGAGCTACATCGTGAAGCGCAAAGGCAAGCAAATGCGCCCGATGTTCGTGTTTTTTACGGCCAAACTCTTCGGCCAGGGCATTACCGAGGCAACTTACCGCGGCGCAGCTTTAATAGAACTGCTGCACACAGCCACGCTGGTGCACGACGATGTGGTAGACGATGCCTCTTACCGCCGCGGTTTTTTCTCTGTAAACGCCCTCTGGAAAAATAAAATAGCCGTTTTAGTAGGCGATTACCTGCTCTCTAAAGGCCTTCTACTCTCTATAGATAACAACGATTTCGATTTGCTGCGCATTGTTTCTAACGCTGTAAAAGAAATGAGCGAAGGCGAGCTGCTGCAGATAGAAAAGGCCCGCAAGCTGGATATTACCGAAGATATTTATTTTGATGTGATCCGCCAGAAAACAGCCTCGCTTATTGCTTCGTGCTGCGCGGTAGGAGCGGCCTCGGCCGGCGCCACGCCCGAAGAAATAGAGCGCGCCCGACTGTTCGGCGAAAAAGTTGGCATCGCTTTCCAGATTAAAGACGATCTGTTTGATTACGGAACCGCCGAAATCGGCAAACCCGTAGGCATCGATATCCGCGAAAAGAAAATGACGCTGCCGCTTATTTACGCGCTGCAGCACACCGACTGGCTTACCAAGCGCCGGATTATGTACATTGTTAAAAACGAGAACGAAAACGCCCGCAAAGTGCGCGAAGTGATCGATTTCGTGAAAAAAACCGGCGGGCTCGATTATGCCATCAGCCGCATGCACGAGTATTACCAGGAAGCCCGGCAAATCCTTTCTACGTTTACCGACAACCTCGCGCGCCAGTCTCTGGCCCGGCTAATAGAGTATACCATAGAGCGCGAAAAATAACCCGAAGGCGCCCCGCCAAAATATATTAGGGTTACCGGGCAGTATTGCATTAAGTTTATACGTCAGATAATAGAAAGACTTTTTAAAAGGCTTAAAGCACTTTTATTGTCAAAATTATTTAACTGTAAAGAGAAAATTATTTGTGTATTATTATTCAGATATTTTTCCTACTTTGCAACAACTATTATAATGTCTATGGTAAACATTTACACCTTTTTCCTTTCTGTCTTGTTTCCTTATGCCTCTGCAAGCAGGCTAAGGTTGTCGCCGGTCCGGAGGTAATTATACTCTTTGGGTTTGCTGCGCCTCGTTCTTTTTAAAAGAATGCGGTTGCCTGGTGATTTTCTAATTTTTCCTTCACGGATATACTTAGTATGTTATGAGACAGCTTTTGGTTTTATTTTTTTGCGGGCTCAGCAGTATAGCTTTTGCCCAATCTGCCGCAACTCCGGCTACCGGAACCAACTCCGATGCCAACGTTCCGGTAAATGTTGCCGTGCCCGCTTTACGGCCCGCGCAGCCGGCCATGCACCAGTCTGTTCCGGTACAAAATCATGGTCAGTTTTATATTGTAAACGATAAGCCTGTTACGCGGTCGGGGCAACCGGCGGCACCCAGGCAGCGCAACCCGATAAGCAAAGAAGAGTTGATAAAACAAAGCCAGGGAGCAGCCCCGGCTGGCAATCAACCCTCACCCTCTAACCAGGAGAAGGCAAAAAAGGCCTCGTCGCAACCTAACGGTAAACCGGCGGAATCGTCAGGAGCCAGATAATCTAATGCTTAAAAGATAAGGATATGAAATTCTGGATTTCCTCTCTCGTACTATTCTTTTTGGCCTTTGCAGGTGCGGTGGCTCAGCCTACTAACGATAACTGCTCAGATGCCGTTTTTTTGCCGGTAACCCTATCTGTAGGAACCTGTTCTGTAAATAATTTTTCTGTTTCCGGAGCTACCACCACTGCCACAGATCCGGTTCCGGCCTGCTGGTCGTCGGCGCCCAGCCACACGGTTTGGTTTAGCTTTATACCAACCACCAGCGCGGTAAACATCACTACAGATTTTACAGGCGCTGCCGGCACCTTAACCAATACGCAAATTGCGGTTTTCAGCGGCGTTTGCGGCGCCTTAACCGAGGTAAAATGTAACGACGATATCAGCACTACCAACCTGCTTTCTGCCATGCAGGTTTCGTCGCTGGTGCCAGGCAATACCTATTATATAATGGTAGATGGGGGCGGAACCACCACCGGCGACTTTGGTATCTGTGTACAGGAAATAAGCCAGCCAAACGATAACTGCGCGAATGCTATAGCTTTGCCCGTTGGCGTAAACAGCTGCGTAGCCGCTACCTACAGCAATATTGGCGCAACCGGCCTGGCCACAGATCCGGTGCCAACCTGCTGGAATGCCGCCAACACAAACCACGGCGTATGGTTCAGCTTTCAGCCAACCTCTGCTCAGGTTATGGTTTCTACCAATTTCTTTGGTACAAGCTATACACTTACCAATTCTCAAATCGCGATTTTTAGCGGAACATGCGGTACCCTTGCCGAAATTGCCTGTAACGAAAACATAAGCGCCAACAGTTTGCAAAGCCAGGTGCTGGCCAGTGGACTTACGCCGGGCAACACCTATTATATATTGGTAGATGGCGACGGAACACAGCAAGGCAGCTTTGGTATTTGCGTGCAAGATGTTGTATTAACCAACGATAACTGCGCCAATGCTATTCAGGTGCCGGTTGGCAGTGGGGTTTGCTCGTCGCCGGTATACACAAACGTAGGGTCAAGCTCTATTAACGATCCGGCGGCAAACTGCTGGATTCCCAATTCTTATACCGGTTCGTGGCCTCCGGTAGATCCGCCTAACAACACTGTTTGGTTTAGTTTTACGGCTACCACGCCAAATATTATAGTATCTACCAACTTTGCCGGCCCGGCCTTTACGCTAACCAATACGCAAATGGCGGTGTACAGCGGCAGCTGCAACGCATTTACAGAAATTGCCTGCGAAGAAGATATTAATTACAATAACAACCAGTTCCTGAACCAGCTTCAGCTTAACGGCTTAACCGTTGGCAACACCTATTATATAATGATAGATGGCAACGAGTTTTCTACCGGAACCTTCGGGCTTTGTGTGCAGGAAGGACCACCGCCGCCAGCTATCATCGAAAATCAGGATTGTATCAGCCCGGCTTTCGTGTGTAGCACTGGCTCAGGTTCTGCGGGTGGCCCAACCACTATAGTAGTTCCAAACGGCATTCCGCCAGGAAATATTGGTAACGTGCCCGGCGAAACAGGTGTGTGCCAAAGTTTTACAACAAACGAAAATACGTCGTTCTTTTACCAGTTCACTGCCGATTCTACCGGTCTGTTTTGTATGGATATCATCCCGAACAGCCCAATAGACATAGACTGGGCAATTTTCGAAACACCAATTACGGCTACCGGAGTTACCTGCCCGGGCACTCAGGTTGCTTGTAATTATTATCCGCCGCCAACCGGCTCTTCTGGCTTAACCGGCTTAAGCCCTACATCTACAGCCTGCTTTCCAACTACCATTGTAGAGCAGTGCCCTTGTATTCAGCTTACGGCCGGCATGACCTACACCTTGCTTATAGACAGGTGGACAGCTAACACTACCAGCGGCTTTACCCTAAATTTGGCCACTGCAGGTTCTGTTCCGCAAACTTTCGGGCCACCGCCGCCAAATTTCACGTTTACGCCTGCCTGCACCGGTAACCCAACTTATTTTACTAATCAGGTAAATGTAAGTCCTAATAGCAATGCTACCTTAATCTGGGATTTTGGCGATGGAAACACCTCTTTCAACCCAAACCCAACGCATACATACGCTGTAGCCGGTACGTACCAGGTTACACTTACCATGTCGGTAGCTGCAACAGATACTACTCAGCCGCCATGTAATAATTCGGTTACCCATACTGTGATCATCGCCGATCCGCCGCAATCTAATTTCTCTGTAGAAACTCCGGTTTGCGTTAACGAGCCTGCTACCATAGC
>JAFADQ010000327.1 GCA_023424725.1 Bacteroidota bacterium | reverse complement strand
GTGCAAACCACGCGCCTTTGGCGAAAACCGTTACCGGCACTTCGGTTATCGCGTCGCAAATTTGCTTAATGTATTTGTAGCTGAACTCGTGGTAATGCGCCGGCGATAAAATTCCCGCCCACGAATCGAAAATCTGCAATACGTTAGCACCGGCGGCAATTTGCGCTTTCAGGTAATTAATAGTAACAGTAGTAATTTTCTGCAATAACTGATGCGCCATTTCCGGCTCGGCATACAACATTTTGCGGGCCTTAGAGAAGGTTTTAGAGCCGCTTCCTTCTACCATATAAGACATAATGGTCCAGGGCGCGCCGGCAAAACCAATTAAGGGAACGCGGCCATTCAACGCTTTTTTAGTTACTTTAATGGCATCGGTTACGTATTGCAGCTCATGGTGCGCATCGTCTACCCGAAGCTGGTTAATGTCGGCCTGGGTTTCGATGGTTTTCGGAAAATAAGGCCCGCGCTTTTCTACCATTTCGTAAATGCAGCCCATCGCTTCCGGAATCACCAGAATATCGGAGAAAATAATGGCGGCATCTACATCCAGCAAATCTACCGGCTGAATGGTAACTTCGGCGGCCAGTTCCGGTGTTTCTACCAGCTCCTTAAAACCGCTTAAACGTCCCCGCACCTCCCTGTATTCGGGCAAAATTCGGCCGGCCTGGCGCATAAGCCAAACTGGGGTTCTTTCGGTTTTTTCGCCTTTAATGGTACGAAGCAGCAGGTCGTTTTTAAGTTGCATAGTTTTGGGTAGATTTCCGGGTGCAAAGATAGCCTATCATTTCAGAATCTGCGGATGATGTTTATCATTTCCGAATTGGAAGAAGGATTTTGCTAAAATCGAAAGCTGCAAGGGCCATTTTTGCAGGTATAGGGGCAGAAATTAAAAAAGACAGCGGATAAAACTCTTTAAATTTGCCGCACCTTTCATGCACTCTTGATTTTATGTAGAGAGGCGCTATGGGATGATGTATTTATTTCAACTCATATTTGACGCTTTCAGCATTAAGCCTGAACTTTGACCTTTGTGCCGGCTTTAAAATGTAGTCCGGATCTTACTTAACAACACCTATGATACACCAGCAAAAACTCGGAATTTTAGGCGGCGGACAACTTGGGCGCATGCTCATACAATCGGCCCTCGACCTGAATTTTTATACCTTAGTGCTCGATCCCGATCCGCAGGCTCCCTGCAAAACTATCTGCAACGAATTTTATGTCGGTAGCTTCGCCGATTACGATACCGTGTATGAGTTTGGGAAACGTTGCACCACAGTAACTATTGAAATAGAGCACGTTAACTGCGATGCCTTAGAGCAATTAGAGAAGGAGGGAATACAAGTTCACCCGAGCCCGAAAGTGATCAGACTGGTGCAGGACAAAGGTTTGCAAAAGCAATTCTACAAAGAAAACAACATCCCCACCGCGCCTTTTCATTTGCTTCAAGACCGGGCTTCTCTGCGGGAGTTTGAAGATTTCCTTCCGGCCTTCCAAAAACTCCGCACTTCGGGCTACGATGGCAAAGGGGTAACAAGATTAAAAAGCTCTACCGATTTTATCGATAATGCGTTCGACGCACCTTCTGTTTTGGAGCAACTGGTGCCTTTCGAGAAAGAAATTGCCGTGCTTTGCGCCCGCAATAAATTAGGCGAGGTAGAAGTGTACGACCCGATTGAGATGGATTTCCACCCGGAGCACAATATGGTAGAGTTTCTTTTCGCTCCGGCAAAAATAAACGTGGAGATTGCCGAAAAAGCAACCGCAATCGCTACCGAAGTAATCGAAAAACTAAAGGTGGTGGGCTTACTTGCCGTAGAAATGTTCGTAACAAAAGACGGCGAAATACTTGTAAATGAAGTTGCTCCGCGCCCGCATAACAGCGGCCACCACACCATGCGCGCTACGCTTACCTCTCAGTTCGAGCAGCATTTGCGCGCCGTTTTGCATTTGCCTTTAGGTGCCTGCGATACGTTGTGGCCATCGGTGCTGGTAAATTTATTGGGCGAAGATGGCCACACTGGCGATGCGAAGTACGACGGGCTGGAGGAAGTGCTTCAGGTGCCTGGTGCATACGTGCACTTGTATGGCAAAGCCAAAACCAAACCTTTCCGCAAAATGGGCCACGTAATTGTGCTCGATAAAAAACTGAGCCGCGCCCGCGAAAAAGCTATTTTTGTAAAACAAACCTTAAAAGTAATTGCATGAGCCAGCCACTGGTAGGTATTATAATGGGCAGCGAATCGGACCTTCGGGTAATGCATGCCGCCGCCGATATTCTGAAAGAACTGGGTGTAGAATTTGAACAAACCGTTGTATCGGCCCACCGCACACCCGAGCGCATGTTCGAGTACGCCAAAACCGCCCGCGAGCGTGGCCTGAAAGTGATTATTGCCGGAGCCGGTGGCGCGGCGCATTTGCCGGGCATGGTGGCATCGCTTACCACACTTCCCGTTATCGGTGTGCCTGTAAAGTCGAGCAACAGCATCGACGGATGGGATTCTGTGTTGAGCATCCTGCAGATGCCAGGCGGCGTACCGGTGGCCACCGTTGCGTTAGATGGCGCTAAAAATGCCGGAATACTTGCCGCTCAAATAATTGGTGCTGCCGATGAAAAAGTAGGTGAGAGGCTTCAGGAATTTAAAGACGAACAAAAAGAGAAAGTACTTGAATCGGCGCACCGCATGGAAAGCAAGCGCTCTATTGGGTTTGGAAGGTAGGTTTTTAGTATTGGGTATAGAGTAGTGGGTATTAGGATAAAAAATCGTGCTCAGTTTTTAGGCTGTAATGGGTGTTTTTTTGCCTGTTGCAGCCTATTTTTTTTAACACGAATTTTTGGATTAAAGCAAGGACAGGATTTGTAAACGTACTAACGTAGAGACAAGGCAGTGGCCTTGTCTCTACAGTGGTAGTTCCTTGCTGATGGCATATAAAATGCCCTTTGCAACCCTATCCCGAACCTGTCATTGCGAGCGATAGCGCCGCAATCGGGTTGGGTGCAGCACTTGGGTTGTTACGTGCGCTTTTTTGAACGTTGCAGGCTTGCCTTACAATTTATTCTCACGCTTTGTTACCCGATTGCTTCATGCTTCGCAATGACAGAGGAAGAAATGGGCGTAGTTCTTGGTGACAAGGTCCTTCGCTATCGCTCAGGATGACCCCGCTTTTTCTTCGCTTTGATGCTCCATTTGACAAGTCATCATCAACTGGTAACAGAAAATTTGCTTTAAGCCCTGCAATGACAGGCTCATTTAACGGTTGCCCTGCGATTTGGTAAAAATAAAAAAACCTCTGCCCTTCCCATAATCCTTTAAATCGTGTTCAAAACAAATTAATCCTTCATCAGCAACTCCGTAACCTCCTCCAGCGCGGCGCTCCGGCTTCCTTTTACCAACACCACATCGCCTTTCTTCGCCATTTTTTTTAATGCATCCGCCAAATCTCTCTTAGATTCAAAATGCGCGGCAGGTTTTCCGCTTTCCTTTAGAGCCTCGAAAGTATGTTTTGCTAATTTCCCGATGGTGAAGGTTTGTGTGATGTTGGCTTCTTCTATTTCCTTCAACAATCCGCGATGAAGCTCGCTTTCCTGGTCGCCAAGCTCTGCCATGTTGCCAATAACAGCAAACTTCTGGATTTGCCCGCTAATGGCCCCTAAAGTGCGCAACGCAGCCCGCATAGAGTCGGGGTTGGCGTTGTAGCAGTCGTTAATAATAGTAAAGCCGTTGTGTTCCAGCACCTCCATTCGCTTGCCGCCGGACCGGAAGCTTGCGAGGCCGGCTTGTAGTTTATTGGCTGGTACGCCAAAAGATGCAGCCACTGTAAAAGCGGCCAGCGCATTGGTGGCAGCATGCAAACCGGGCACCTGCAGTTGCGCTTCTACAGAAATATCGTCGTATTCAAAAGCGACTTTTGTTTGGCCGGCGTGGGAAACTTCTAAAATCTTTCCGGCAGAATCGGCGCAAAACTCAAGAGCATAACTTACGCGGTTGGCCACATTTCCGGCGAGGCGGGCCACATGCTCGTCGTCTACATTTACAAAAGCGAGGCGGTTTTCTTTGGCCAAATAATCGAATAATTCGCCCTCGGCTTTGGCCACGCCGTCCAGGTCTTTAAAAAACTCGAGGTGTTCCTGGCCAATGTTGGTGATGAGTCCGTGCGTAGGTTCCAGCAATTGGCAGAGGTAGTCAATTTCGCCGAAGTGGTTAGTGCCGATTTCAATCACCGCGATCTGGTGCTCCGGCCTAACCCGGAAGAGGGTGAGGGGCATGCCGATATGGTTATTGAAATTTCCTTCTGTTTTAAGTACCTGATAATGTTGTGATAATAAATGCGCGATTAATTCTTTGGTTGAAGTTTTCCCGTTTGAGCCGGCAATGGCTACAAACGGAATAGTAAACTTTTTGCGGTAAATATTGGCCAGATGCCCGAGCGCTAAAGTAGTATCGGGCACCACGATCAGCGGTGCTTCAGGCAAAAATGGCCCTTGCAGCTCGAACCAGTTTTGCTCTACCACGCAGGCCGCGGCTCCGGACTCCAACACCTGCTTAACATAATCGTGCGCATTATGACGCTCGCCGATAATCGCCACGAACAAAGCGCCCGGATTGGCCAACCGCGAATCGATTACAATCTCAGAAACAGAATCGGGCAGGTTTTGGTGGGATAAATGGGGGATGAGCAGCAGGTCTTGTTTTGTAAGCATAACAGGTTAAAGTAGGCGCTGCGAAGATAACAGGTTTGGCCGGGAATTAGGGAGGGTAAATTTGTTATGATCAACAGAATAAATCTTTGAGTGTATGCTCAACGCTAAGAGAAGAATAGGGTTATTTAGTTTATCAGCAGATGCTAAAGACAAACAGTATCCGTCTGGGCTGAAGCGGTTGGAAAGGGTAAATCAAGAACTATTATTTAATGCCGAGAACTATTAAAAGCCTTCAGGCCAGAAAACTATTCTTGAAAATGAAGCTAAACCAAATTAAACAAAAAATTTCTAATTCGGCTGAACCGTTGGGTTTTAAACCTATGCGGGTACAGGCTTCTGTTGCCCAAGCCAGTGTCGTTAAGGGTGTGCATCTACAATAAGCCGGAGGCTAACCAAAGGTAACACTCCCGGGATGCGAGGGAGAGCTTTATCCATGAAGTGAAAAACCAGGAACTGATTGCCTAAACCATGCCCGACGGACGCAAAGTGAACATAACTTTTCAGAAATCAGGAAACGAAACAAAAGTTATTGAGACCTTCGATGCCGAAACTGAACATTCGGTAGAAATGCAGCGCCACGGTTGGCAGGCTATTTTACATAACATTGAGAAATACGTGGAGGCAAATTGACCCGTGGCACCGAGCTGCGGAGGCCAATTTTAAGGGTGAAAGCAAGCAGCCGCCTCTGTAGAGACAAGACATTGCCTTGTCTCTACGTTAGCACGGCCGCGCATAATTTAAATGAATTTACCCTGCGGCACCCATATTTTTGCCCATTACAGCCCAACAAAAAAGCCGCCCCGGATTCCCGGAACGGCTTTTCGCTTATAAAATCAGATCGACTTATTTGTCTTTGTTGCCGTCTACTTCTTCGTATTCTACATCGGTTACGCCGCCGTCGTTGCCGCCGGCTTGCTGGCTTCCGCCGTCTGCTCCGGGTGCACCGCCAGGTTGTCCGCCTTCTGCGCCGCCGGTGGCATTGTACATCTCCTGAGAGGCTGCCTGCCAGGCATTGTTAAGGTTGGCTGTAGCTGTTTCTATCCGGCCTAAATCCTGCGCTTTATGGGCTTCTTTCAGCTCGTTTAGTGCGGTTTCGATGCCGGCTTTGTGCGATCCAAGCTTGTCGCCGTACTCAGAAATTTGCTTTTCGGTTTGGAAGATCATCGAATCGGCCTGGTTTAGCTTCTCGATTTTCTCTTTCTCCTGACGGTCGGTTTCTTCGTTGGCTTTGGCTTCCTGGCGCATGCGCTCAATTTCCTGCTCGGTAAGTCCGGAGCTGGCCTCGATGCGGATCTTCTGCTCTTTGCCGGTTCCTTTGTCTTTAGCCGATACGTGCAGAATACCGTTAGCATCTATATCGAACGTAACTTCTACCTGAGGAACTCCGCGAGGTGCTGGTGGAATACCGTCTAAGTGGAACCGGCCGATAGTACGGTTGTCGCGGGCCATTGGGCGCTCGCCCTGCAGCACATGAATTTCTACCGATGGCTGGTTATCAGAAGCAGTAGAGAAAGTCTCTGACTTCTTGGTAGGGATAGTGGTGTTAGACTCGATCAGCTTGGTCATTACACCGCCCATCGTCTCGATTCCAAGCGATAGGGGAGTTACGTCAAGCAGAAGCACGTCTTTCACATCTCCGCTCAACACACCGCCTTGAATAGCAGCGCCGATAGCCACCACTTCGTCGGGGTTAACGCCTTTAGATGGTTTTTTGCCGAAGAATTTCTCTACTTCTTCCTGAATGCGCGGAATACGAGTCGATCCACCAACCAGAATTACTTCGTCGATGTCGTTAACCGATAAACCGGCGTCTTTCAGGGCTTTGCGGCAAGGCTCCATGCTGCGCTTCACCAAATCGTCGGCAAGTTGCTCGAATTTAGCGCGGGTAAGTTTGCGCACCAAGTGCTTCGGAATTCCGTTAACCGGCATTATGTAGGGCAGGTTAATTTCGGTTTCGTTAGAGCTGGAAAGCTCAATTTTTGCCTTCTCAGCGGCTTCTTTCAAGCGCTGCAACGCCATCGGGTCCTGACGAAGATCGATGCCTTCGTCGTTCTGGAACTCCTGAGCCAGCCAGTTTATAATTACCTGATCAAAGTCGTCGCCACCAAGGTGCGTATCGCCGTTAGTAGAAAGCACTTCAAAAACGCCATCGCCCAGTTCAAGGATCGAGATATCGAAAGTACCGCCACCAAGGTCATAAACCGCGATTTTCTGGTCTTTATGCTTTTTATCAAGGCCGTAGGCAAGCGCGGCTGCGGTAGGCTCGTTAATAATACGCTTAACATCCAAACCGGCAATTTGTCCGGCTTCTTTCGTAGCCTGGCGCTGCGCGTCGTTAAAGTAAGCGGGCACGGTAATAACGGCTTCGGTTACGGTTGTGCCCAGGTAATCTTCGGCAGTTGTCTTCATTTTCTGAAGCACCATAGCCGAAATTTCCTGAGGCGTGTACTCGCGGTCGCCGATTTTTACACGCACCGTGTCGTTAGCTCCTGACACCAGGTTGTACGATACGGTTTTTCTTTCCGCAGACACTTCGCCCATTTTGTGGCCCATAAACCGCTTAATAGAGGCAATGGTGTTGTGCGGGTTGGTAATGGCCTGACGCTTGGCAGGATCTCCTACTTTGCGTTCTCCATTATCCAGGAAAGCGACAATCGAAGGAGTGGTTCTGCGTCCTTCGCTGTTTGGGATCACCACCGGCTCGTTACCTTCCATCACGGAAACGCAGGAGTTGGTAGTACCCAGGTCAATACCAATTATTTTTCCCATAGTATTTAAAATATAAAAGAGGTTGTTCGATACAATTTGTAACTGAACAACCTCTTTGCAAGGGATATGCCACCGGGCATTTTTATGGTTTTTTGTGACAGATTGTCATTTTCAATCTGATCAGCAAACAAAATTTGGCGCTTAATTAGTAAACTTAAGGTCTGGGTAAAGCTGGTTTAATTTAATAATGGCAGAATCGCCGGAGATATATCCCGGAATCTGAACAGCGTATCTGGAACCTACCAAACCCGCGCCATTGGTAATGTTAGAATAAAAGGGCCTTGCCTGTGTAATAGCCGAATAGGTATTATTTACCTGTATGTAGCGCTGTAACTCAGCCCCGCC
>JAFADQ010000308.1 GCA_023424725.1 Bacteroidota bacterium | reverse complement strand
CTCCAGCGGCGACCGCAGCGAAAAAGGAATGGCCAGTATTTTAAGTGGCTACCCGGCGCAGCCGACTACATCGGTAATGAAATCGCCGCGTAAAACCGAAAACCTGCCTTATGTTAGCAAAATTTTTCGCGAGAACGGCTACGCTACTTCTTATTATTATGGCGGCGAGCTGGGCTTTGCCAACCTGAAAAGTTACCTGCTGAACGGCGGCTTTAATAAATTTACCGATAAAGGCGATTTTGATGAGAAAGATTACAACAGCAAATGGGGAGTGCACGACCATGTGCTGCTTCACCGTGTTTTATCTGGTCTGAACAAGGAAAAGCAGCCTTTTTTCTCAACCGTTTTCACGCTTAGCAGCCACGAGCCCTACGACATACCTGTGAAGCCCAAATTTAAGGGCGACAGCGAGGAAGTGCAGTTCCGCAACTCGGTACGTTACACCGATCAGGCCATCGGCGATTTTATAAGAAGCGCGAAAAAGCAAGCCTGGTGGAACAATACGCTGGTGGTGCTTATCGCCGACCATGGCCACCGCTTTCCTAAAGATGTACCCAACCACTCGCCCGAGAAATTCCACATCCCGCTTATTTTTACCGGCGGCGCGTTGCAGCAGAAAGGTGTAATAGAAAAAGTTGGATCTCAAACCGATCTGGCCTATATGCTTGCCCGGCAATTCGCGCTGCCCGATTCTGCTTTTGCCTTCGGTAAAGATCTTTTAAATCCGCAAACTCCCGGACATGCGTTCTATGTGTACAACAACGGTTTCGGTTTTGTAACAAAAGATGGCGCCTTCTCTTTCGATAATGTATCTAAGGCTGTAACCACCAAAAAAGGCAGCATTACAGCAGAAGATACTAAGAATGGGAAGGCCTATATGCAGCAAAGTTTTCAGGATTTCGCGGAGCGGTAAAGTTTATATATAGCAAGATGCGTCGGCATCCGAGTTGGTGGAACACATCAACAAGATAATATTTCAATCAGAATTGAGTTTATATATTTTAAACATGCGGAGAAAATCCACATTTATTTCCCTTTCTCCAAACAGGATTTACAGCACTTTTATGAAATACCTGTTATTAATCTTCTCTCTAAGTTTAGGGCTAAGCTCTAAAGCGCAAAACCTGGTACTAAATCCATCCTTCGAAGAATATTACACCTGTCCAATAGGCGGGCAGGTTAATGGGTTTATTAAACATTGGTTTGCCTTTACAGGAGGCGGTGGGGCGCAGTGCTTCAATGAGTGTGAACCTAATTATTCTGTACCACAAAGCGGTATGAATTTTCAATATGCTTATAGCGGGGTAGGCTACATTCGGGTTAAGGTATATTTATGGGAGGAAGGTGATGATAGCAGAGAATATATTGAAGGCTCATTAAGTCTACCTTTAACCAAAGACAGTATTTATTGCGTTTCATATTGGATTAATTTACCTGAGAGAACAAGAGGGGCTATAAAAAACATAGACGCACACCTCTCCGATACCCTCTTAGATTGGAACAACGGGTTTTGGCAGGTTCTCAAAGGCATAGAGCCGCATATAACTTGCGACACCTTAATGCAGGACACAGCAAACTGGTACCAGGTAAAAGGCATGTATAAAGCCCGTGGTGGAGAAAAATACATCACCATAGGCAACTTTTTACCAAGAGAGCAAACAACTTTTAAACTTCTGAGTGAAATGTTTACCAATGTAACTTATTTCATAGACGAAGTAAGCGTGGTGCCGCTTGGCCTGGCAGCGCCTGCGTTAGGCCCCGATACTGTTCTTTGCTCAAGTAATTTCCCGTACCAGCTACAAGCTCCGCCGGGCTACGATAGCTACCTCTGGAGCACCGGCGCCACTTCTGCCGTCTTAACCGTAACAGAGCCCGGCACTTACTGGTTGCGCTCCTTCGCCGGCGATTGCGGCTATCTCACCGATTCTGTGGTTATCAGCTCACCAGCCGTTCCGGAGCTATCGCTCGGCAACGATACCACCATTTGCAAAGGCACCAGCCTTACCCTTAGCGCGCAAAGCGGCTTTGCATCGTATAGCTGGAGCTCCGGCCAGAGCAGCCAAAACATTTCTGTAACCGAGCCAGGCACCTACACCGTTACCGCGCAACATGCGTGCGGCACCCGGCAGGAAACTATTAGTATTCAGATCGATTCTGTTCCGGATATATCGCTCGGCCTTGGCCCCGATACTACCCTTTGCGCAGATGGCTTTAACGCACCGCTTAATCTTTCTGCCTCTGCCCTGCTGCCTAATTACCTCTGGAGCACCGGCGCCAATACGCAGAGCATTACCGTTACCCGCAAAGGAACCTACACACTGCAAAGCAACTTTGCCTGCGGTACTCTTTCCGATAGCATAACAGTTTCTGAGTGCCCGCCATTTATCAGTATTCCTAATGTTTTTACACCTAACGGCGACGGAATAAACGATATTTGGGAGCCGGTTATAAAAAATGCAGAAATAAAGGAGTTGGTAATTTTTAACCGCTGGGGAAAAACCATTTACCGCAGCATGACTAGTAATAGCTGGAAACCTGAAGACGAAACCACAGACGGGATATACTTTTATTATTTACGCTATGCCGACCTGGATGGTGTAAATTACGAAAAGAAGGGAACGCTATCTATTCTGAAATAACAAAACCAGCTTTACCCTATCTTCACCGATGTCATATTCAAACTTCCGCCCACAACTTTATCGTTAAAAAAGCTGGTGCTTTCGTTTTTTCCCTGCAGGCCCAGCGCGTACAGCAACGGGTAATAATGGTCGGGCGATGGTACCGCCAGCAAAGCAGATTTTCCCAGCTTCTCGTAGTTTATTAGTGCCTGGTGGTCGCGATTTTGGATCTTGTCTTTAAACAGGTCGTTCATTTCGTAAGCCCAATCGTAGCCGCCTCAGTTTATTTTGCTGAAATCTACCAGACGCAGGTTGTGCACCATGTTTCCGCTGGCCAAAATCAGCACGCCTTTTTTACGCAGCGCCGATAGTTCTTTTGCCAGATCGTAATGGTATTGCGCCGGTTTATTGTAATCTATACTGAGCTGCAGCACCGGAATATTGGCTTTTGGGTACATTTGCCGCACCACGCTCCAGGTGCCGTGGTCCAGGCCCCAGTCGTGGTCTAATTCTACTTGTGTAGTTTTAAATAAAGCTGCTGTTTCCTTCGCCAGTTTTTCGTCGCCGGGCGC
>JAFADQ010000279.1 GCA_023424725.1 Bacteroidota bacterium | reverse complement strand
GGTTCGCGCATTATTTTTAGTTGATAGCGCGTCAATCTCGGCAGTAGATTTTGTCTTATTTTTTTTCTGATCCTGATTGGTTAATGCAACTCCGGCAATTGCTGCTTTCTTATTATTTTGGTTGTTGTTTTGTGCTGAAGCAGCCGCATTATTGCCGCTTGCAGCCTGTTGTTGTTGTGTAAATAAAGGAGCTTCCAGGGTATTTAATTTTGATGAAGAAGATGATGAAGCCGCAATAGCATTATCATCAGCAATATTCTCTGTTTCCGCATTTTCTGTTTTCGCCGTTTCTAAGACCAGGTTTCCGGTTTCATGCGCTGTATTTTCGTGTTGCGTAACAGCGGTTTTTTGGTTTGTAACGGCTGCATTTCCGGGTGCTGCAGGTTGCCCGGTTCCGGCATCGGAAATAACTTCGGCACCCTTAAAACCGGGCCAGAAAGTATACAGCGCAACAGAGCCAGCCAGCAACAAAAGCAGGGCGCTAAGCAAAGCCAGATAACCGGCCCGCCGCTTGTATTTGCCCACTTGCTGCTGCTGATCGAGCTGCTGGTCGATGCGGCTCCAAAGGTCGGCGCCCGGAGTTACCTCGCCCTGCCCCAGCCCGTGCCGGAACACCTCCTCGAGGTTTCCTTTACGGTGCTGATTATCAGCGGATGATTTTTTCATTGTACATACTTTTCTCTTTTTCCAACTTCTTTTTCAGAATGGCCCGCGCCCTTGCATATTGCGATTTTGCGGTGCCTTCTGTAATTCCCAACTCCTCGCCAATTTCTTTGTAAGTCATCTCTTCTATGGCGTGCAGGTTAAACACCAGTTGGTAGCTTGGCGCCAGGCTCTGCACCATCTCCATCAGCTCATTAAAACCATAATTAGATAGAATAAACTCTTCGCCGGCTACGTTCTCGTCGGGCTCGTCGGTAAGCACGGTCATGGTCGCGATCTTTCCGCGCTGGCTTTTCAGGGCTGTGTTTATAATAATGCGCTTAATCCAGAACTCCAGCGGGCAATCGCGCTTAAAATCGCCTATCTTGGTAAACACCTTAATAAAGGCATCCTGCAAAATATCTTCGGCCTCGAAAGTGGTTTTGCAATAGCGCATACAAACGGCCAGCATTTTTTTGCTGTACAGCTCGTATAGCGCCTTCTGCATAGCGCGTTTGCCCGCTATGCAACCCGCTATGAGCTCGTCTTCTTCCGATTTATGTTTGCCGAATATGTTCAAGTGCACCCGCAGAATTGTACTGCGCTCTTATGACCCTACCTGGTACAGAAAGGGTTGCATGGGGTGGAAAATATTTTTTCAGGATTGTTCCTGATTAGTAAAGATAAGCAGGAAAGCAGGATAAAAAAGGTGATAATCAGGCTGCGCCGGGCAAATTAATGGCCACTGCAATGGAAAATAAATTTGTGCCTTCGGCAGATTGGTCTTACCCCTCTCTGCCCGGAGGGCAGAGAGGGGTAACTAAACTTGCCGCAGGCACCATTTCCCTATCCATTCATTCAATCTTCCATTCTTGCATTCATCCACTCATCCAACCCCTAATACACCAACGTTACCCCAACTCCCGGCCCCATATCGCTGTCGTAATGCGACGAGAGAGCCCAGTATTTGGTGAGGATATAGCGGGCGCCGGCGCTGTATTCATAATCGCTGTTCCAGCGGCCCCAAAGGCGAAGGCGGGTGGTGATGGGAATGTCGTCGCGTTCTACTTGCAGGCGCAGGTTGCCGGTGTGATCTACGCGCAGGTCGGTTTGGATAAACCAGGGCGCAATGTAGTGAATGCCGAGCGTAGCCACGAAGCGGTTGTTATGTGTGTCGGTTTGATTAAACAGATTCTTCTCGCCGGCGTGCTCGTCTTTTGTATTGCGCGACCGCAGATCTCCGCCCACATAAGCGCGCAAAAACTGGTTATTATCGAGGATGCGGCCAATGTTGCTTTCTATTTCGTAGCCGTTTGCTCTGGTTAAGCCAATGTGCCAATCGGCCTGCACGAGCCAGCGTGTATTTCCTGCCCATACTTCGCCATCAGACCCGTTACTTTCCAGACTAATTTCTGCGCCGGGGTAAAATCTCCTATCATCGGCAAAAACCACTTTATTCGCTTTTTCCAGGTCGGGCAATTGCGGGTTAGGCGGCGTGTTTTCGTAGCGGAAAATCCGGCCCATGCCGCTCATCATGTGGTAGAGAATGTGGCAATGAAAAAACCAATCGCCGTACTCGGCATTTGCATGAAACTCGATGGTGTCGGTTTCCATGGGCATAATGTCGAGCACGTTTTTCATGGGCGCGAAATCGCCTTGCCCGTTCAGCACCCTAAAATCGTGGCCATGCAGGTGCATTGGGTGCCGCATCATCGAGTTGTTGGTCATGATAATGCGGATATTCTCGCCCTGTTTTATAAGAATTTTATCTACCTCCGACACTACTTTATGATCAATAGTCCAGACAAAGCGGTTCATGTTTCCGGTTAATTCAAAATACATAGTTCGTGTGGGCGCATCGGGCAAAGTGGTTTTTTCAGGTGCACGCAGCATGGCGTAATTAAGTGTTACAATATCGGCGGAACTGGCAGAATACGCGCTGTGGTTTTGGTGGCTGCTGTGGTCGTTTTCGGGGCTTGCAGGTTTGTCGGTTTCAGGTTGATGAGTGTTGTTATTTTTTGATGATGCGGGGCCGGTAATTTCTGGGTACATCACCACGTTCATGTCCATCTGCTGCAGGCTCATATTCATGCCCATGTCTTTCATGTTTCCGCCAGTGGTCATCATGTCGTTCATCATCTTCATCCCCTCAAAATATTTAAGCGGCGGCAGCGGTTTTGCCAGTTGTTTTACGCCGCTGCCGAGCCATAGAGATGCGTAGCCGGTGCGGTCTTCGGCGGTAGCCACAAACTCGTGCGCGATGCCTTCGTGCGGTAGCGTTACCACCACATCGTAGGTTTCAGAAACACCGATAATCAGCCTGTCGACTTCCACCGGTTCTACGTCGTTCCCATCGTTGGCAACCACCGTAATTTTCCCGCCCGAATAGGTGAGCCAGAAGTACGATGCAGCGCCGCCGTTAATTATGCGCAAACGCACCTGCTGGCCGGGTTTCAGGTTGGGCATAACGTCTTCGGTTCGGCCGTTTATCAGAAATTTATCGTAGGCTACGTCGCTCACATCCATGGCGTGCATGCGCTTCCATTCGTTTTCTAATTTGGTTAGAAAATGGCCTTGCTTAATGGCTTCGGAGTAGTTTTGCGTGGCGCGTTTTTCGATCATGTACCAATCGGTGGCGTTGTGCAACGAGCGCTGTACTTGTTCTGGTTTTTCGTCCAGCCAATCGCTAAGTACCAGCACGTATTCGGGCATGGGCGGCACCTCGTTTCGCTTGCGCAAAATAAGCGCGCCGTACATGCCAATCTGCTCCTGCAACATGGTGTGCGAGTGGTACCAGTACGTGCCCACTTGCTTTACCGGAAACTTGTAAATATGCGTGCTGTGCGGTTTTATGGGCGCGGTGGTGAGGTACGGAACGCCGTCCTGCTCGTTGGGCAAAAATAACCCGTGCCAATGGATGGAAGTTTCGTGGTGCATACGGTTGTGCACGTACACCAGCGCGGTGTCGCCTTCGGTAAATTCTAACGTTGGCGCCGGAATTTGTCCGTTTATGGCAATGCCTGGTCTGGGTTTTCCGGTGAAGTTGACGGTGGTATCGGTTACTACCAAATCGTAGCGCACGGTTTTCTGGGCTGATGCAGGCAAAAATGGCCACAGCAGGCACCAAAAAACCGGCAGAAATTTTATTTGCAGAAACCTCTTCATCAGCGCGTTACTTTATGGTTTCTACCGTGCTTCCGCAGCTAAGCATGGCCGGACCGTAATACGGATTTTTAATTGTTTTTTCGCGGCTCAGCCAGTTCGCGCCTTTGTTGCTATTGTACATCGGGCAATGCTGAATATACACGGTTCCATTGGGGTTAAAGGCTTTTACCAATTGCTGCATATTACCTGATAATGCCGCGAAATTTGCCCTTTGCTGCTCCAGTTTTGTGGTGGCTGCAATTTTGCCGGCATCGGTTTGTAATGCTTTGTACAGTTTCATCCAGACATCGTGCTGCGCGGTGCTCATTTTATCCATCGGAACGGTTGTTATTGACTTTTGCAATGCCGCTGCTTTTGCCGCCGCGGATTTGCTGTCGTTCTTTACTAACGCATCTTTTACCGCGAAATAATTGCTATAAACGGTGCTTAATAAATCAGAAGTTTGCGCAGGTTTTGTTGTAGCTATTTTTTGGTTTGCATCAGCCGGTTTTTTGGCCGTTGCAGGTTTTGATGTTGGTTTTGCAGGCATGTTGTGTCCTGCATGCGGATCGGCTTTTTGTGCTGGAGTTGCAACCGGTTTTTCGGCAGGTTTTTCCGGAGTTTTTTCGTGTGGTGTATGATTGGCGTGCGAGTTGGTTTCGTTGCCGGAACTTGTGTGATTTTTATGCTCTGATACCTCGGTTTTTGCCTCTTGCTGGTGGTGCGCGTGGCTATCTGCATTCGCATTTACAGCTACCAATTCTGTACGCCGGTATTTGCAGCACTCAGGCAATTTATCATACGCGTGGTTTGGTGCGCGAAACTCGGGAGTATCGAATCCGGCGTAAGAAATGCGCTTCAGCACTTCGCTTAACGTTGTTTTTTTGCTGTTGAAAACAATGCGCAGTTGCTTGGTTTGCGGGTCCCATTTTGCGTTGGCTACTTTCTTTTCGTAAGCAGCATCTTCAATCGTTTTTCCACACGAGCTGCAATCGGCATTTATTGTAATTACAGCGGCATCAAAATCCTTTATTTGCGCTAATGCAGCAAACGGGAATGCAACCGCCAACACCAGTAAAAACAACAGGTTTCGCATATTTTTCATTTCGCAATTTTTCAGGTAAAAGAAAGCCGTAACAGCAACTTTCTGCAGTTACTATTACGACTCACAATTAATATACGCCAATTATTTTGCGGTGGCAGTGTAGCCGGCTTTCTCCACGGCTTTTACCACCTCCTGCTCAGAAAGCGAATCGGTAGAAACTGTCAGAATTTTGTCAGGATTTTCGGTGTCTACTTCCCATTTTTCTATTCCGGGCGTGTTGTTTAAAACAGGCGTAACGGCGGCCACGCAGCCACTGCATTTTATGTTGGTTTTAAATTGTAAGGTTTTCATATCGATGGTCTTTAAGTACAGCACAAATGTCGGGCAAAGGGTCGCCAGATGTGTTACAAAATTTGCCTGAAGTGTTGCAACTTTCGCCCCTCGCAGCCTGGTGGGCATAAGAAAAACAGACCTATAAGGATTCCGAAAACCTTATAGGTCTAAACATAAAGCTTGTTGGGGCAAACCTGGTGATAATGAATTACGCGGCCATTTTCCTGCACTCTTCGGCGCACTTGTGGCAGGCTTCGGCGCAGCGCTGGCAATGTTCGTGCTCGTGTTTGGCGCATTCATCGCCGCAGGCCTGGCAAATATCGGCGCAAATGCGGCAAATCTGCTTCGCGAAATCGCTGTTGCGCTGCATGGCGCGGGCGGCCAGTAAACAAATGTCGGCGCACTCGCGGTCGAGGCGGATGCAGCGGGCCATCATTTTTACGTTTTCTTCGCTCAGGCAGGCATCGGCGCACATGTCGCAGGTCATGGCGCAGCGCAGACAGGCCTCAATACAGCTTTCGTACTTCTGGTTCATAGTGTTAGGTGTTGGTGATCAGATACCTGGCCTAACGACACATAACTTATCAGGTTGCAGAACTTTACGAACTGCACGACAACATAGAGCAACCCGCCTGCTGCGTGGCCCAGGCGGGCCGCTTCGCAAAGAACTCATCAAAATTACTCGCATACGGGGCCTTTATTGCCTCCTGCAGCTTTAAAAACAGCTCGGGTTTACCGGCTTGAAGCTCCTGAATAGACTGGTGCAGCAAATAATTGCGCAGAATAAACCGCGGGTTGCTTTGCCGCATGCGCGCGATAGAATTTACTCTTGTGCAGGTATTTTTGTTGATGCGAACGCGGTAATCTGTAATCAACTCTGCCAATAATTTTTGCTGTTCCGCGGTGGGTTCTGTATAAAAACTTTCGTTAAAATGCGCGGTGATTTCTTCTGAAGTTGTTTCGTCTAAACTTAAATCAATAAGTAACTGAAAAAAGATGGTGTAATCTGGTTTTATTTCGGAAAGCATCTGCTGGAAACGGTTTATAAAATCTACATCTTCCTGCGAACTTACTTTATCGAAACCAAGCTTGTTGCCCATCATGCTGTAATTTTTCTGCCAGTACATTTCGTCGTATTCTTCCAGCGCGGCCACCAACTCATCTGTACTTTCAAACAATGGCGCAATGGCTCCGGCCAGGCAACTTAAATTCCATTTTGCAATACTTGCTTGTTTACCAAAGGCATACCGGCGGCCAGGTAAATCGGTAGTGTTAGGCGTAAAATTGGGGTCGTAATCATCCAGAAAAGAATACGGGCCGTAGTCTATCGTTAATCCTAAAATCGACATGTTATCGGTGTTCATTACGCCGTGTACAAAGCCTACGCGCAGCCATTCCACTATCATGGCGGCCGTACGGTCGGCTACTTCTTTAAACCAGGTAATGATCTTGTTTTCGCCGGAAATGTGCGGGTAATGTTTTGCAATCGTCCAGTCTACCAGCTTGCGTAAATTATCTATCTCTTTCCGCGAAGCGGGCATTTCGAAACTACCGAACCGCAGGAAACTTGGCGCGGCGCGTAGAACGATGGCTCCTGGTTCATACTCTACATTTCCGTTGTAAAACATATCGCGCAACACGGGCTCGCCGGTAGTTACCAATGCCAGCGCACGGGTTGTCGGCACACCCAAATAATGCATGGCCTCGCTCATTAAATATTCGCGCACCGAAGACCGTAGCACCG
>JAFADQ010000234.1 GCA_023424725.1 Bacteroidota bacterium | reverse complement strand
TACGATGCCTATTATACCAAAGCACAGCAAGTACGCCGCGTAATTAAGGAAAAAACAGAAGAGCTTTTGCAGCGATTCGATTGTCTTATTTTACCTACCGCGCCTACCACGGCCTTTAAACTTGGCGAAAACACAAAAGACCCGCTAGCCATGTATCTGGCCGATATTTTTACCGTACAGGCATCTTTGGCCGGCGTGCCCGCCATTTCGGTGCCCGCAGGTACCGATAACGAGGGCATGCCCATTGGTTTGCAGATAATTGGCCGCGCATTTAAAGAAAGCGAAATGATGGCCCTTGCCCGCCACGTTTTAGAAACAACACAAGTGAAGCAATGAGAAAAGCGATCCTGCTCGTACTAATGGCATTTTTTGCCAGCCCGGAGCTGTATGCCTATAAAGCCACTTTTTCCGGCGATTCGGTTGCTGTTGAAGTTACCAGCGAAGATACCGCCAAAGTCCGCTACAGAGCCGACTCTATGAAAGTGGCCGTACTGGATTTACTGCCCGAGGCTGAAATTATTCCGGAAGAAACCGACGAGCTTATTCAGGATCGCCTTAGCTGCATAGAAACCTCTATTCCGCTTACGTTTAACCCCACCGTAAGGCAGTTTATAGATTACTTCACGATAAGAAACCGCAAGTATACCAAAACCATGCTGCAGCGCGAAAATGTATATTTTCCGCTGTTCGAGAAATACCTGGCCAAACATGGCCTGCCGCAAGAGCTTAAATATCTTGCAGTGGTAGAATCGGGGCTAAACCCAAGGGCGGTTTCGCGCACCAAAGCAATGGGCTTGTGGCAGTTTATGGCCCCCACCGCCAACGATTTTAAGCTGGTGCAAAACCAGTACCTGGACGAGCGCCTCGACCCCGAAAAATCGACTGAGGCAGCCTGCCTTTATTTAAAAATGCTGCACAACATGTTCGGCGATTGGCAGGTAGCGCTGGCGGCCTATAACTGCGGGCAGGGCAATGTACGCAAGGCAATCAGAAAGGCCGGAGGCGTGGTAGATTTCTGGACCATTTACCCACATCTGCCCCAGGAAACCCGCAGCTATGTGCCTTCTTTTATCGCCATTGCCTACGCGATGAATCATGCGGAAGAACATTTAATCGTTCCTGACACGCTGATGTATGCTCACCCAACAGACACGATGCTGGTAAACAGTTATCTTGATCTGGAGCGGTTTTCGGAGCATTTGTGTATGTCGGCAGACGAAATAATGGACCTGAACCCGGCTCTTAAAGTAAAATTTGTTCCGGAGCATTTCAGCAAATTCCCCTTAAAAGTGCCTGCTCATACAAGAGAGTTTATCGCACAGAACCGGTGGTGGCTATTAGATTCGTGCCGGCGCGGTGCCGAAACTCCTCCTGCTATGATAGCTTTGCTGCCCGACAATTTAAAACCGGAACCATCTAAAGCATCTACAGCGAAATTTGTAGAGAAAAAGACTTTTTATACCGTAAAACGCGGAGATGTGCTGGGAGTAATTGCCGATAAAAACGGTGTTGCGCTTAGCAGCCTCAAAAAGTGGAACAAATTAAAGGGCAATACCATTTTCCCGGGCCAGAAGCTGGTGGTGATGAAATCGGTACCTGTAGCACCCAAAAAGCAGGCCGTTACACAACCACAATTAGCGAAAACGCAACCTGCGAAGAGCAAAACAGAGGCTACTACAACCGAAGTGGCCAGCGCGCCAAAAGAATACCTGGTGCAGCCCGGCGACACCTTGTTTGGCATATCCAAGCGCTACGACGGCCTTACGGTAGAGCAGATCAAGAAGTTAAACAACCTAAAGGGTAGCGACATTAAAGTTGGGCAGAAGCTGATCTTAGGGTAACCCAAGCCAGAAATTCAACTTTCCGGAATAAAATGAAGCTGCTTTTACAGGCAGCTTTTTTTATTTTCAGGCACAGCCATTTATGCAGGATCTAAAGCAAACAAAAGCATTGCCTTTGCAGTATACATAGCCATATATATATTACTACCTATATGAGCTTACAAAAGCTTAAAGTGCCGGCACTTTTACTGCTCTCCGCCCTATATATCTCTTCCTGCGAAATGATAGAATACAGCCCTCAGGAGGTACGGTTAAAAGACAGCGAAAAAAACCTGAACCAGAAAAGCGCGCAGCAAATTGCCGATAAATTAAGCAGCCGCCCGGATACTTTTTCTTTCCTCTTTATTTCTGACACACAACGGTTTTACAACGAAACCGACGCCCTGATAGATGCCGTAAGCCAGCATACCGATATAGATTTTGTATTGCATGGCGGCGACTTAACAGACTTCGGCATTCTGCAGGAATACCAGTGGCAGCATAAAATACTAAAGAGGTTGCCTGCGCCCTATATGGTTGTGATAGGCAACCACGATTGCCTGGGCAACGGCGTTAAAGTGTTCGAGAATATGTATGGCCCGCAAGATGCCGTGTATAATTTTGGCAACTCACGCTTTGTGTTTATTAACACTAATTCTCTGGAGTTTGAAGAAGATCCGGTGCCGAGGCTGCCTTTTCTGGCGAATGCTTTCGGCGATACCGCTACCTACAAAAATGCTTTTGTGCTGATGCACGTTCCGCCGTTTGATAATGAGTTTGACAGAAGCAAAGAAGAAGATTTCGCGGCAATGCTGCGCGGTAAAAAAGTGCGCCTGGCCTTGCATGGGCACCAACACAGCTTTAAAGAACAGCAACCTTACGACGATGGCATTACCTACCTGGCCGCCGACGATATGTCTGACAAAAATTACATTAAGGTAGAAGTGAAAGGTACCGAAGTAACTTATCAACGTTTTCACTTTTAATATGCGCCGTCAGTTTTCTTTCTATCTTTTGGCAATTGCCCTCTGGTGCACAGCTTTTTGCCCCCTGCAGGCTCAGGATTCGCATACCTCCGATACCGACCGGCCCTTTTATTTACCCGACCATTTGGTGAGCCAGTTTGCCGGTAACATCGGGCTTTTATCTGCCGGTATTGGCTACAGCTATGGCAAAGACAAGTGGCAAACCGACCTTGTGTATGGCTTTGTACCGGCTTTCGAGTCGCAGACAACCATCCACATCTTAACCGCTAAAACGGCATTCAGGCCTTACCGAATCGAGCTGAAAGGCGGCAAATATTCTCTTACGCCATTGCGCGTTGGCACGGGCATTAGCTATTCTGTAGGCCGGCAGTTTCATACCACCTGGCCAGGCCGTTATCCGGATGGCTATTATTGGTTTACCACCAGTTTCAGGTTTACACCTTTTATAGGGGCCGCTATTAGTGCACCACTAAACGAGGGCCGCACTATGTTTAAACGGCTTGAATTGTACAGCGAGCTTGGCACTACCGATCTACACATAATTAGCTACGTTCCGAACATGAAGTATTTTAAACCCTGGAGTGCTTTTAATGTAGCTTTTGGAGTGAAAGCGGTTTTTTAGTTTCGCAATGAATTAACCGAAAGGCTGCCGATGCCAAAAATGCAGGCAGTACAGCCTAAGTCCTGATCATAAAAAATCCCCGGCTCTTTCCAGAACCGGGGATTTTTGTTTGGGTTTCAGAAGTAGGATTACAGCGTGCGCTTGATCTCTTTTTCTTCGTACCCTTCTATGGTGTCGCCAACTTGTATGTCGTTGAAGTTTTTCAGGCTGATACCGCACTCGTAGCCGGTACGCACTTCGCTTACATCGTCTTTAAAGCGTTTCAGTGCGGCTATGTTTCCTGAGTGCACCACAATACCATCGCGGATAAGGCGAATTTGAGTGTTACGTGTTACTACGCCATCGGTAACCATACAACCGGCAATGGTACCAACCTTGGTAATGTTAAACACCTCGCGCACATCTACATTACAAGTAACAACCTCTTGCACGGTTGGCGCCAACATACCTTCCATAGCAGTTTTCACCTCGTTTATGGCGTTGTAGATGATAGAGTACAGGCGGATATCGATCTGCTCCTGCTCTGCCAGCTTACGCGCATTCTGCGACGGACGAACCTGGAAACCTACAATAATCGCGTCGGAAGCCGAAGCCAGCAACACGTCGGTTTCTGAGATTTGCCCAACACCTTTAGAGAGGATATTTACCTGCACTTCCGGTGTACTAAGTTTCAGTAACGAATCGGAAAGTGCTTCTACCGAACCGTCCACATCGCCGCGCACAATCAGGTTTAGCTCCTTAAAGTTACCAATTGCCAAACGACGTCCGATCTCGGCAAGTGTAAGGTGCTTGCGTGTACGTATGCTCTGCTCGCGCTGCAATTGCGAACGGCTGTTCGCGATCTCGCGGGCCTCGCGCTCGGTATCGGTGCTTACAAACTTATCGCCTGCCTGTGGCGCCCCATCAAGACCTAACACCTGCACCGGTGTAGACGGCCCTGCCTTTTTCAGCTTTTTGCCACGGTGGTCGGTCATTGCTTTTACGCGACCATAATGCGCGCCTGCCAGCATAATATCGCCTATCTCCAGTGTTCCGTTTTGCACGAGCACAGTTGCTACGTAGCCACGGCCTTTGTCCAGAGAGGCCTCTATAATGGTGCCCACAGCTTTACGGTCTGGGTTTGCTTTCAGCTCGAGTATTTCAGCTTCCAGCAATACTTTCTCCAGCAGGTCGTCTATTCCCTGTCCGGTTTTGGCCGATATTTCCTGGCACTGGTATTTACCGCCCCATTCCTCAACCAGAATATTCATCTGCGAAAGCTCTTCGCGGATCTTATCGGGGTTAGCGCCTGGCTTATCTATTTTGTTAATGGCCACCACAATTGGCGAACCGGCCGCTTGCGCGTGGTTTATCGCTTCTTTAGTTTGCGGCATCACATTATCGTCGGCGGCAACTACAATAATTACCACGTCGGTAACTTTGGCGCCACGGGCACGCATGGCCGTAAAGGCTTCGTGGCCAGGCGTATCGAGGAAAGTAATTGCTTTGCCAGCTTCTGTTGTTACACTGTAGGCGCCAATGTGCTGGGTAATACCGCCTGCTTCGCCGGCCGCCACACGGGCATTCCGGATATAATCGAGCAAGGAAGTTTTACCATGGTCGACGTGGCCCATGATGGTAACAATTGGAGGCCTGTCTTGCAGATCTTCTTCCGCGTCGGGCGCATCTGCAGTAAGTTCTGCTTCGGCTTCTACCGTTGTAAACTCTATATCGTAACCAAACTCGTCGGCAATTACGGTTATAGCTTCGGCATCGAGGCGCTGGTTAATAGAAATAAACATTCCGAGGCCAAGACACACTTTAATTACATCGTTTACAGATACATCCATAAGCGAGGCCAGGTCGTTGGCAGATATAAACTCTGTAACCCGGAGTGTTTTAGACTCCAGTTCTTCCTGGGCGCGGCGCTCTTCTGTTGCACCCGCAACCGACGAACGTTTCTCTCTTCTGTATTTTGAACGATTTGCCTGAGGACGAGATCCGCCGCCGCTAAGTTTAGCAAGCGTTGCTTTAATCTGATCCTGAATTTCTTTATCTGTAAGTTCGGCTTTTTCAACACGCTGGTTGCCCTGGCCTGGCCTTGCCGGACGGTTGCCCGGCCCCGAGCGCTGGCCTCCCGGCTGCCCTGGGCGCTGGCCGCCTTGTCCTGCACGATCGCCCGGGCGCTGCTGGCCTCCGCCTTGCTGCTGGCCCTGGCCTGCTCCCTGAGCACCGCCGCCTACAACAATACGCTTGCGTTTGCGCTTTCCACGGCCTTCTGCATCGGCGCCTTTGCCACCTTTTCCGCCTCTAACCGGATCTTTCGGCAGCTCTATTTTACCCAGTACGGTAAGCCCTTTTAGCTGATCTGCTTTGGCTACAATGGTAGGGTTTGCGGCAGGAGTATCGGGAGTTGCAGGCGGTGTAGATTCTGCTGCGGGAGCAGAAGCAGGCTTGTCTGCTTGTTTAGGGGGAGCAGGTGCCGGAGCAGGTTTTTCTGCTTTGGGTTCGGCTGGAGTGGCCGGCTTTTTGGGCTCTGCAGCTTTTGGCTCTGTAGCTGGTTTTGTTTCTGCTTTAACCGGAGCTTTTGTTTCTGGCGCGGTTGGCTTTGGAGCCTCTTCGGCTTGTTTGGCCGGTTTTTCGGCGGCAGGAGCAGGTTTAGG
>JAFADQ010000227.1 GCA_023424725.1 Bacteroidota bacterium | reverse complement strand
TAGTGGGTAGTGTGTATTGGGTAGTGAGACTAAATTATCTATCCATCAAACTTTAGCCGGTTTAGTTAGCAATACGGTATTCAAACAAAGTTGTTGGTTTAATTCCAGGCACAAAAAAAGTCCCACTACTCAATACTCACTACCCAATACCAAAAAAATGGCATCATTCGAAGTAGTAGGCGGTCACCGCCTTAAAGGTGAAATTGTTCCGCAGGGAGCTAAAAATGAAGCCTTACAGATATTATGCGCGGTATTACTTACTCCCGATAAAGTAACGATCCATAATATACCAGATATACGCGATGTAAATAACCTCATCGCGCTGCTCGGCGATCTGGGAGTAACGATAGAAAGATTAAGCGCCGATAGTTATACGTTCGAGGCATCGGACATAGATCTTTCTTACCTGGAGTCTGATAAATTCCTGAGCCAGAGCCGATCGTTGCGGGGTTCGGTAATGATTTTGGGCCCGCTATTGGCACGATTTGGCCGTTGCAGGCTGCCCATGCCCGGCGGCGATAAAATTGGCCGCCGCAGGTTAGATACCCACTTCTTCGGTTTCCAGAAACTGGGCGCTTCTTTTGAGTACAACGCCGCCGACGGGCTATACACCATCGCCGCCGAAAACCTGAAAGGAACTTACATGCTGCTGGACGAAGCCTCGGTAACCGGAACCGCCAATATTGTAATGGCGGCTGTATTGGCCGATGGCAAAACCACCATTTATAACGCCGCCTGCGAGCCTTATTTGCAGCAGCTTTGCAGCATGCTTAACCGCATGGGCGCTAAAATTTCCGGCATTGGCTCTAATATGCTGGTTGTAGAGGGCGTAACCAGCCTTAAAGGCACAGAGCATACCATGCTGCCCGACATGATCGAGATAGGATCGTTTATAGGCCTTGCCGCCATGACGGGCTCTGAGCTTACTATAAAAGACGCCGGCATTCAGCATCTGGGTATTATTCCGGAAACATTCCGCAGAATGGGAATTCAGATGGAGTTCCGGGGAGATGATATTTACATTCCGTCGCAGGAAAAATACGAGATCGAAACGTTTATAGATGGCTCTATCTTAACCATTGCCGATGCCATTTGGCCTGGTTTTACGCCCGATTTAATAAGCGTTGCGCTGGTGGTAGCTACTCAGGCAAAGGGCACGGTGCTTATCCATCAGAAAATGTTCGAGAGCCGCTTGTTTTTTGTTGATAAGCTGATAGACATGGGCGCGCAAATTATTCTCTGCGACCCGCACCGCGCCACCGTTATCGGCCTTAACAAACAAATGCCACTTAAGGCTATTTCTATGACCTCGCCCGATATTCGCGCCGGAGTTGCCTTGCTTATCGCGGCCATGTCGGCCAACGGCAAAAGCACCATCCACAACATAGAGCAAATAGATCGCGGGTACCAGTACATAGACCAGCGGCTAAATGCGCTGGGCGCAGAAATTAGCCGGAAATAAAAAGCCGGAGCCGGCTCTTTTCAGAACCGGCTCCGGCAATTATGTGTGTGTTGGAGGGATTATTTGCAGCTATTAACGGGTCATGTTTTCAGCGCCGTCTTTTACATCGCCAGCGGTGTTTTCCATTTCCTGCATGGCGGTGCTGTCGGTGCGAACAACAGTAGCAGTATCTTCCGATGTATTCATTGCCTCATCTAAAGTAGGCTCAGAAACAGCAGTAGAATCTACCACGCCATCAACATTATCATTTTTGGTATTATCGCCGCAGGCAAAAGAAAAAGTAGCAATT
This sequence comes from Bacteroidota bacterium, assembly GCA_023424725.1. Lineage (GTDB taxonomy): Bacteria > Bacteroidota > Bacteroidia > Cytophagales > Hymenobacteraceae > JAFADQ01. The sequence goes on along the minus strand of JAFADQ010000227.1, from coordinate 1,277 downwards.
GCTAAAGCAAAAAGGCTGGTACGCAGGGTAGTTTTCATAAACAATTTCTGTTTTGGTTATGGTATTAATGCGCAGCCTTCGGAAAAGTAACCCATTAATCAGAATTAAATACAAAAAAACTCCCGGCTCTGTTAATAACCGGGAGTTTTTATGATAACGTTTACCAGATACTAATTACTGAACAGTTGTAGTTTCAGTAGTTGTAGTAGCCTCAGTAGTAGTTGCTGAAGCAGTAGTGTCTGTAGACATTGTAGCTGTAGTATCGGTCATTGCAGGAGTTTCGGTTACTGTGGTTTCTTCAGTAACTGTAGCATCAGTAGCAGTTTCAGATTCTGTAGTTGCAGTTTCGTTGCAAGCTGCGAAGAATACTACTGAAAGAGCAAGAAAACCGATTTTAGCGAAATTTTTCATTGTTTTGGATTCGTGTGTTTGGGTTAAATTTTTACTTAATGCCAAAACAATCCGTAGGTAACCCGTAATTAAAAAAATATTTTTCGTTGGGTTACAATTTGTGCTCAAACGTATTAAACATTGAAGCGAATGGCCAAAAGTTTGGATTATTCAGATGAGCAATTGGTTGCCCTGCTCCGGCAGGATAACGACCAGGCGTTAGAGCATCTGTATAAAACTCACTTCCAGATGATTCAGCATTTTATTCTGAACAATAACGGTTCTGAGGACGATGCGAAAGATATTTACCAGGAAGGAGTAATTATTTTTTACGAAAAGGTGCGGCAGGAAGATTTTACTCTCTCTTGCCAGATAAAAACCTTTTTGTACTCGGTTTGCCGCCGGCTTTGGCTTAAACGCCTGGCTGCGAAGGCCAAAAACACGGGCGGTATAGAAGATTTTCAGGATTTTTTGCCTGCCGCAGATACAGACCTGGAAACCGACGAAACCGAACGTAAATTTAGTGTAATGGCCGAAGCTTTAAACCAGCTGGGCGAGCCCTGCCGAACCCTGATAGAAGATTTTTATTTACAGAATTTATCGATGACCGACATTGCCGACAAGTTTGGTTACACAAACCCCGACAATGCCAAAAACCAGAAATACAAGTGCCTGATGCGGCTTAAAAAACTGTTTTTCAATGCTTTTACCGTTGCAGAATAAGGTTTTTAATCGTTTGATAAAATAAAACAGAGAAGATTTTGCTTCTACACTTTAATAACACCTTTACAGAAACAAACACTAAGCTTTTAGCTTAATCACGCAACTAACCGGGCCGGGCAAAGCTCCCAGGCTTACAACAATGACCGAGATACAAGCATACGAAC
>JAFADQ010000209.1 GCA_023424725.1 Bacteroidota bacterium | reverse complement strand
TGCCTGCCCTGGCTGGCAATAGCGCAATCAGATTCTACCGAAGTGGAGTTTCTCGATTTAGCTTATGGGCAGTTAAACCCAATTCCTATAACAAGCGGGCTGCTGCTCGACCGTGCGCCAAACATGTCGGAAGTTCTCCATCGCAATGGCTCGCCAGCCGATATAAGTACCTATAGTTTCTGATCCTGACATCACTGATTATCAGGAAATTATAAGTGATAAATGTTAGCTTTTGCCAAAATAGCCCATTACCTTCAAACCGTTTATTGGATTAAAACAGCACCAAAATGAAAAGCCAGCGCCTCCTCTACAACCTTCTTTTACTCTCCTGCCTTTTATTGGGCCGTTGCCAATGCGCCCGTGAAGAAGTAAAACCTAAGCCTGAGCCGCAACCACAGCAATTACCCTCAGAAACCATGGAAGGCAAAGGCACCTTCGGATGCTTGGTGAATGGGGAAGTGTGGTTGCCAAGCCCAACTTTCTGGGGTTCTATCACCGCAGTTAGCTCTTATCCTGACCAGTTTGCCATTACTGGTAAAAGATATACCTATCCAGACGGCATACAGATTATGGAAACCATTACTGTTGGCGTTTTAAATGGAATTACTGGGCCAGGTACTTATATATTAGATGGCGACCCCGGGGGGGGGGTATAGTAAGGTCAAGAATGGCAGTAATGATTTTACTTGTATAGGACTCAGAACTGACTCTATCAATACAGGAGTTTTAGAGATTACACGTTGGCGGGATTCTGGTACCAATATCGTATCTGGCCGATTCCATTTTACAGTTTACAAACCCGGCTACGATACTGTTAGAGTTACCGACGGCCGCTTTGATATTAGCCTTTAACTCATTCATTACTCACTCTCTAAACACTCACCCACATGAAAAAGCTTTTCCTGTTGCCGGCAATGCTGGCAAGCCTGCGGGCAGCGGCACAAACACCCGACTCTATAGATGCGCCCTGGCACGTGGTTATAGACTCTGTTTACGGCAACCTTAACTACAACGAGGTAACATCGGGCCTGCTGCTTAATGTGGCCTACCCGCTTATAAACGTAGAGCGGTTTAGGGTTTCAGGTTAAGAATTTTTAATCCTTCAACCTTTCTTTAGGGGGTTGCGCAAGCGCCGGGCTTTTCGCTGCAATCTCCGGTAAGAAACAATGTCTCAAAGATTACCCTGTACCTGCCGGAGGATTTCCGCTGCAATCCCTAACCCGGGTTAAATCTGCGGATGAGCATAGCAGCGGTAAGTAATAGATGTTTTGCCTCGGAAATACCATCAGGCTGGAGTGCCCAATAAAACCGCCACGGCAGCAGAAAACAGTTTCAGGTTAGGAATCTTCAATCCTTCAACCATCCATACTTCAACAACCATGCGTGCCCGTGGCATTTTTTATGGCGAATGGTTGTTTTTATTGCAGATAAATCTAATTTTACCGGCTATCGCACACATTTCAGCCGTCCGAAAATGAAATACGCTTTTGTTGTCTTTCTTTCGTTGCTCAGTACCCTGTCTGTTTTTGCTTCCGATCCCGATTCTCTCTTCGCGGCCTATAAAACGGCCCCAACTGCCGACGAGCGCGCCAAAATTGCCTTTAGTATTGCCGGAAAATATTTATTTACCACACCTAAAGTGGCCGTGCCGTACCTGCGGGCAACCATAAGCGAGGCGCCAGACATAAAAAGTAACAGGAAGTTTTTGGGCAAGTGCTACAACGCCATGGGCATTTACTATTACTATCAGGCGCACTACGACAGTGCCCTGATAGTGCTGGAAAAAGCCAAAGACATTGCCGCCGGGCTAAACGAAATGGACGACCTGAATAAGGCGCGTAAGAACACCGGCCTTGCTTACTCTGGCAAGGGCGATTATGCCGCTGCCGTAAAAGTGTACCTCGAAACGCTGGAGTATTTCAGGGCCAAAAAAGATACGGCCGGTGTGGTGGGCAACCTGAACGACATTGGCAATACCTACATTCTGCTCAAAAATTACCCCCAAGCCCTTAAGTTTCAGCAAGAAGCGGTAAATTATCTCAGGAAGTATAAAAATCAGGTGTTGCTTGGTAATGTCTACAACTCTATCGGCACCATTTATGACGATTTAGGAAAGCCCGATTCGGCCAGAGTTTACTACGAAAAAAGCCTGAAACTAAAAGAAAAGCATGGCAACCTGCTCAGTATCATTAACACCAAACACAACATTTGCTCGGGTATAGACAGCAAAACCGCACCCCAGGAAAGCATACAATGTTTTACCGAACTGCTGGCCTTTCAGCAAAAAGCCGATAATAAGCCGGGTTTGGTGCGTACTTATTCCAACTTATCGGTGGCTTACCGCCACATGGGCAAGTACGACAAAGCACTGGAGATGCTGAACATTGCCGAAAAACATGCCAAAGCTCTGAACGATGCCGCGCTGCTGGCCCAACTGCTCAGCAAAAAAGCCGAAGTGCAACGCCTTACCGGCGATCTGGAAAAAGCCAACCAGAATTTGCAAACTTATATAGCCGTAAAAGATTCGGTTTTTTATGCCGACCGAAACAAAGAAACCCTGGAGCTGGCCGCTAAATACGAACTGGCCAAAAAAGAAACCGAAATATCGGAAAACAAGCGAAAGCTGCTGCAAACCCAAAACGAAAAACTGCAGGCCGAGCTGGGTGTTAGAAACCGTAATTACTGGCTGTTGGCCCTTGTTTTAATACTTACAGGAGGTATTTTTGGTACCGTGGTATTTACGCAGCGCGCCCGCGCCCGGCAGCAAAAAGAAAAAGCCCTGGCTATTTTAGAAGAACGCGACCGCGGCCTGAAAGCCATTATAGATGCCCAGGAAGAAGAACGCATACGCATTGCCCGCGAGCTGCACGACGGCGTAGGCAACCAACTGCTGGCCCTTAAAATGGGGCTCGGCAAAGTATTGCCTCAGAACCGGCCCGGCGAAACCGAAAAAGTAAGCCATTTGCTCTCGGATGTGATAGAAGAAGTGCGCTCTGTATCGCACCAGATGATGCCAAAAGTATTGCAGGAATTTGGCATTGTGCCCGCCCTGCACGACATGCTGGAAAAAACCCTGGGCACGGCCGGTATAAAATACGATTTCGAAACCCACAACTTGCAGCCGCGCTATCCGCAACGCTTAGAAACAGCCCTTTTCAGGGTAAGTCAGGAACTGGTGAACAATATTATTAAACATTCGGGCGCTACGCTGGCCTCTTTGCAACTGCTGGAAACCAACCAAACGCTGGTGCTTTTTCTGGAAGATAACGGCCGCGGAATAAGCTCGGGCGCCGGAGCTAAAACCAAAGACGGCATTGGCATTACCAGCGTAAAAAGCCGCATTAGCGCCGTAAACGGCGAAATGAATATCGCCCCCGGCCAGAGCACTGGCACCGTCGTCACCATCCGCATACCCATAACCCCGTAGAGACAACGGCACCGCCTTGTCTCTTTCTCCTCAATAAACCCAACCCTGCAAGCACCAAAAAACGTAGCGCCGCAACCTAAATAACCTTACATTAGCAGCAGAAAAACCACACAGCCGTGCCCGCATTTAATATTCTTCTCGCCGACGATCATCAGTTAATTCTGGATGGTTTGGTGCGCATACTTTCGGGTGTAGAGGGCGTTGCGCACATAGCCACCGTAAATTCTGCCCCCGAAGCCTTACAGCACCCCCAACTTGCTACTGCCGATTTACTGATAACCGATGTAGAAATGCCCGGAATGAGCGGTATTGAGTTGCTGAGAAAGGTAAAAGAGCTGTATCCGCAAAAAAAGGTGATGGTGCTTACCATGCACAACGATGCCGCCCTGGCAAAAGAACTGATAAAACTGAATGCCGACGGGTATATGCTGAAATCGGCAAACGAAAAGGAAATGCAGTTTGCGGTAGCCTCGGTGCTAAGCGGTAAAAAATTCTTTAGCCACGACGTTACCCTAAACCTTGCCACCGCTGTTGCATCTGCCCCCGAAACCGCTAAACTGGCCAGCCTTACCCAGCGCGAAAAAGAGATACTCGGGCTGGTGGCGCAAGGGTTTTCTAACAAACAAATAGCCGACAAATTGTTTGTATCGGTAAAGACGATAGATACCCATCGCACCAACCTGATGAGCAAGCTCGACATACACAACGCCGCCGGACTTACCCGCTTCGCTATTCAGCACAAGTTGTTGTAAGTTGGGCTGTGGCGGCCGTTTTTCTGGCCGTTGCAGGGCAAAAACCTGCAAATTAGGGTAAATACCTTAGCCTAAATCAGGCAAACTCCTCTTACCGGCGGGCAGGCCGTGCTGTTC
>JAFADQ010000203.1 GCA_023424725.1 Bacteroidota bacterium | reverse complement strand
GGTTAAGGAAAGATATTTTAAGCTCTACCGTAACTATATGCTGGCCCTTTTTTACCAGCGTGGCGGCCGCAAACCCAGCAGCGATATCGGCCATTGTTGCAACAACACCGCCATGCGCGTAGCCTTTGTTTTGCTGGTGATGCTTTTTAAGATCTAACCGGCAGGTAAATTTACCGGCTTCTACAGAAACCAGTTCTATTCCCATAAACTGCAAAAACGGCTGGTTGTTTACTTTTTCGGTTATATTAGCCCGGAAATCGGGGTCTGCAGGTTGGTGCATTATATAGATCAGCAATTTAAAGGATTTAGTAAACGTAACCCTGTAGGTGTTGTCTTTGTTTTATCAGAAATCACATTACCTAAACCAATCAGAAACGTACGGTTATACTTGTATGACGGATACTCTCAAAGATACGGCAGAACAAACCTATGGGCAAAAATTAAGGGTGCGCGTTTGCGGCATACTTATTAAAGAAAACCAGATTCTGCTGGCCCGCCACGACGGTTTAGGCGATGCCGGACAACTTTGGATTCCGCCGGGCGGAGGTGTGGAGTTTGGCGAGCCATTAAACAATGCGCTGCAAAGAGAGTTTTTAGAAGAAACCGGCCTGGCTGTGGAGGTCAAAAACCTGCTCATGGTAAGCGAATTTTTAAAGCCGCCGTTGCACGCTATCGAGTTCTTTTTCAGAGTAGAACTAATATCGGGCACACTTAAAACCGGCTCCGATCCGGAAATGCCATCGCAAACACAATTGCTGCAAGAGGTGCGCTTTTGGCCGCTAACAGACCTGAAATTGATGCCCGCAGCCTCGCTGCATCCGGTTTTGCAAAATATTACGTCTTTTTCGGATTTGCTACACCCCAAAACATTGCTTTATCCTGCGCTATAAACAATTTTTGCCAGGCATTTCGTAGCAAAATTGCAATGTAGTTCTGATAAATGCTTTGGCTTTAGTTCTGTTTTGCCGGTACTTATTTAGTATTATTGCATATAATTTCAACCCCAGGGCAAAGTGGCAAAGCAGGATACCGTTTCTACATTATTTCGTCAGATAACTTCTGTTACCGACGAGTCTTTTTCTACCTCGCGCACTCTGGAGTACCATTTGCACCTCAGCATTCATAAAACCACCTTTTTGTTCTCGGTAGTAGATCCGGGCCGCAATAAAGTTATTGCGTTATCGGAATATGATTTGGGAAGGCTTTATTCGTCGCTGCAAACAGCAGAGCAAATTAAGCTTTTGTTTGAAGAGCATGCCTGGCTCGCGAAAAACCAATGGGGACAGATCAGGTGCGAATTTCATCAGTGGCCTTATACCTTGCTTCCGGTCTCGCTTTTCGAGCCATCGGCCATTGCGTCTTATTTCAGGTTGGCCGGAAGTTTTGATGAAGACCACGAAACGCTGCTATCTTATACTCATCGCAGCCTAGATCTGGTGGTGATTTTTAGTGCCAGCAATTACCTGGTAAAAACCGTAAAAAGTTTGCAATCGGCAAAACCAGCAGAGTTTGTGCACGGAGCATCGGCGTTTATAGAGGGCTTGCTTCACTCGCAACCGCGCACGGCAAATTTGCTGCCTTATATTTTAATAGAATCGCAGCATGCTACCATTACTTTGCTGCGCGATGGCGCTGTTTTGTATTGCAACACCTTTTACTTTACCACCCCCGAAGATTTTATTTATTACGTAATTCTGGTTCTGCAAGAGCATCAGCTAAATCCGGAAACAGATCCGTTGCTGGTTTGGGGCGAACTCACTCCCGATTCTGGCTTGTTTTCTATTCTGCAGAAATACGTACGTAATGTAGCGCTGGGCAAACGCCCCTCCTCGTTAAATTACAGTTACCGCATCGAAGATCTTTTCGCGCACCGCTATTTCGATTTATACAGCCTGAGTTTGTGTAATTAGTTGGTAGCCCTCCCCCCCCGCCTAACCCGCCTCGCGCAATTAAAACCTGAAGGTGATGTAAGAGATTGGTTTTAATTCAGAATCGATCTAATAAAAATACTTTCGGAAAATAAATTTAAGCGCACTTTTAAGCTGTGGCAGGCAATTTTATGGCCGCTGCAGGAAAAAACTCTCTGCCCTTTTACTGGCTGCTTTAACTACTGGCTAATTATTTTTACCAGCATTTTTCCGGCAACAAATATTATTCTCTTCAAAAAAAATCTGTAGATTTAACAGTAATATTCTGGTATTTAAAAACCGCCGTGTATTACGTGTTATCAATTTTAATTTCGATCTGCAATTATTTAATATGAAGAAAATTTACTGTTTACTGGCGCTTGCTATTTTTTGTGGCGCACCATCGGCAATGGCGCAGCAAAAAGCCAAATTATCGCCATTCACTAAAATTTATCTGGCCAAGGCCGAAAATACCTCCACCCGCGACAAGGCGGTGCCGGGCTATGTTTACCGCACGCTAAACGGGCAGCTTTACATTAGCGCGCTTATTAAAGTAAACAGCCAGTTAAACGAAACGGCGCTTAGCAATACGGGCGCTAAAATCGGAACCAAAGCGGGCACTATCTGGTCGGTGCAAATACCGGTGCAGCAGGTGCAAAACTTCGCGCATCTTGCTGGCATAGAGTATCTGCAGCTCGACGAGCCGGCCTCGCCAAACATAGACAGATCTAGAATTGTAACCCGTGTAGATTCTGTACACGCGGGTATTTTGCTGCCGCAGCCTTACACCGGAAAAGATGTGGTAATGGGTATTGTAGATGCGGGTTTCGATTATGGCCACCCAACTTTTTTCGGGCATTCTGGCAATGGCTACCGGGTAAAAAAAGTGTGGGAACAAAAAACCAACGGCACCCCGCCTGCCGGTTTTGCCTTCGGCGATGAAATGACAGATTCTACGGCCATGTGGCAGCGCGGCACCGACCGGTACCTGAGCTCGCACGGAACCCATGTGGCCGGAATTGCGGCCGGATCTGGAGTGGGCAGCAATGCTGCGAACACCAAATTCAGGGGCATGGCGTACGAAAGCGATATTGTAATGGTAGGAATGACACCCGACCAAAGCCAGTTTTTAAGCACCGGCGCCACCGATATGCTGGATGGTATTAGCTATGTGTTTGATTACGCCCAAAACCAGGGTAAACCAGCCGTAGCGAACATGAGTTGGGGAAATGGCGGTATAGGTCCTCACGATGGCACCTCGTTGCTTAGCCAGGCGATAGATAATATTACTGGTCCGGGCAAAATATTTGTAAACTCTGCCGGCAACTCAGGCAGCCAGAACCTGCATCACCAGAAAACTTTTAGCGCTACCGATACGGTGTTGCACACGTTTTTTGAGTTTAACCAGTACAACCCCGAGAAAAAATCGTGGATAGACATTTGGGGCGATAGCGCGAAAACCTTTTGCGTAAACATGACCCTGTATAACGGCAATACCGCGGTTAGCTCTACCGGTTACATTTGCCTCGACGACCAGTTGCATCAGGTAACCCTTATAGGCTCTAACAACGATACTTTATTTGCCAAT
>JAFADQ010000145.1 GCA_023424725.1 Bacteroidota bacterium | reverse complement strand
TCGTTAAGTTGCGTGGTAATGGTGGCCTGGTTTGGTTGCTCCGCGGCTTTAAAGTGAAGTTTAACGGTAGATAGCATACTTCCCAGCCTATCGTGCAGGTCGGCGGCTATTCTTTTGCGCTCCTGCTCCAGGCCGTCCATTAAAATCTGCATTGTTTTAAGTTGCTGTTCTTTTTCTATTTCGTGCAGGCGCTGTTGGCTTATTTCTTCGTTTTTGGCGGCTAACAGCACCGCGGTGCGCTGCCGGTTACGGTAAATTCGTACGATAAGTACCGATACCACAATAGCCAGGAACAAAACCGCGATAATGGCATTTCGCTCTAAGGTGCGGCGGCTAATGCGGTCTTGCTTTATTTGGTTGTCCTTCTCTAGAAGGGCTATTTGCTTGCTTTTTTTCTCGTTTTCGTACTTGCTTTCCAATTCGGCAAGCTGTACCGCGCGGCTCTCCTCGGCCAGACTGTCTTTCAGCCCGGTGTACTCTATGTGGTATTTGGCTGCCTGCTCAAAATCTTCTTTTTTAAGGTAAGCGGCGGCTAAATTTTTCAGTATCTGCACAGAATGAGTACGCGAACCCATTCTGCGCGACAATTGCAGGGATTGCTTAAAAAGACCGATGGCTTTGTCGTACTCTTCGTATTTATCGAAATCGACGGCCATATCATTCATGATAATAAGCTGCTGTTCTTCTCTTCCGCCAATTTCTTCGGCAAGCTTCAGAGCCATTTTATGCGCTTCTAAAGATTTTGCCCGCTGGTTATTTTCGCCGTATGTAGCGCCCAGATTCACGTAGCTATCGAGCAGAAACACTTTATTCCCAAGCTTCTTGTTCAGATCGCGGGCTCTCTCTAAATACCTGATAGAGGTTTTATAATCATTATCCTGCAAGTACACCACGCCAATATTATTGTAGGTCATGGCAAGCCACTCGTCGTTATTTTCGGCGCGGCTAACATCTGCCGCTTTTTTATAATATGTCAGCCCCTTATCGAACGAGTTGTTGGTTACAAACAGTGAGGCCAGCTGCGAATAGGCCGGAAAAAGCAGTTGGTTATCTTTAAAATGTTCGGCTATGGCCAAACCGGCGTAAGCCTGCTGAAAGGCTTCTTCCAGCTTGCCCAGTTTGCGGTTAACTATAGACAAACGCAGGTTGGCGAAGGCAAGGGTTACGCTATCGCCAAGGCGGGTGCTTAAATTTATAGCTCTGGTGAGGTAGGCTTTACTCTCGGCGTTTTTGTTTTGTACGCGCAGGCAATTGCCATAGTAATAATAACTTTTGGCCAGTCCAGCCTGGTAATTTAGTTTTTCAGATAAATGCAGGGCTTCCTGAGAGAGCCGGAATTTCTGATCGGGACTTAGCGTGGTATTCTTTTCCAGCTGAAGCAAAATATCGTCTACCTGCTTTTGACTGGTTTCTTCTGTTTGCTGCTGTTGTACTGCAGCAGAAATTTCATAAGCTGAAAGCAGCAAAAATATGGGCAGTACAACCCAAAAAATTGCCCTCGCGAAAAAGCGAAACGTCAGACCCATTCTTAAATAATCTCTTACTAATTTTTAAAATTACATTCTTTTACCGATAATTAACAGCCGCACCTTATAAGTTATCGTTTGCAGAGTAAACATTTTATCAAAACAGCTGCAATGTAAAAAAGAAGGCCATTGAACCTGTTTGTTGCAATCTGCTTCAACTAGTTTTATTACACTATTTATTTAACCTGAGCAGTACACTTAAAATGACTAATATACTAATTATTGGTGGCGGACTTGCCGGGTTAGTTTGCGCCAACCAGCTTACAAAAGCCGGTGTACAAGTGGTGCTGATAGAGAAAAAAACGTACCCCTTCCACAGAGTTTGCGGCGAATATATCTCTAATGAAGTGCGGCCCTTTTTGGAGCGTAACCACCTGCTGCCATCAAATTTTGCCCTGCCGCAGATGAACAAACTACTGCTCTCCTCCCCTTCCGGCCGCAATTTTAACACCACCTTACCGCTGGGCGGGTTTGGTATCAGCAGATATGAGTTTGATCGTTTTCTGGCCGAAAAAGCAAAAGAAAACGGCGCAGAAATAATTACCGGAACTACCGTTTCGGAAGTTGCTTACCATCAGCAAAGCGACAATTTTTCTGTTAAAACTTCTTCGGCACAAAGCCTGGAAGCAAAGGTAGTTATCGGCTCATTCGGCAAAAGATCTAACCTGGACAGAACCCTGCAAAGGCCATTTTTTGTGCAACGATCGCCGTATTTAGGGGTGAAATATCATGTAAAAGCCGATTTACCTAAAAACCAGATCGCGCTGCACAACTTTACCGATGGCTATTGCGGTGTATCGGCCCTGGAAAACGATAAATACAATGTTTGTTACTTAACCACCCGCGGCAACCTTAAAAAGTATGGCAATATTCCGGAAATGGAAGAAAATGCGCTGCACAAAAACCCCTTCCTGAAAGACATTTTCACCAATGCCGAATTTTTATACGACCAGCCTGAGGTGATTAACGAAATAACTTTTGCCCCGAAATCTTTAATAGAAAACCACATATTAATGTGCGGCGACGCGGCCGGAATGATAACGCCTTTGTGCGGAAATGGCATGGCAATGGCCATTCATTCGGCAACGATTTTATCGGAATTAGTAAAAGAATTTTCTTTGGGAAACATAAACCGGACTCAACTGGAAAACCGGTATCAACAAACCTGGAAGAGCCATTTTTCGGGGCGTTTGCGCATAGGCCGCACGGTGCAAAAACTGTTTGGCAAACCAATATTATCGGAGCTGGCAATTGGCTCTCTTGGCCGCATAAATGGCCTTTCCAGGACATTAATTAACCAAACTCACGGCAGGCCGTTTTAGGTATATAGTTTTGAGTTATTCGTTTCCCTCCAGGTGTAACACCGGTTCCTTCATTTATCCCTACAAAATATTGGCTTACAGGATGATAATCTCTTCCGTACCTTTGCTATCATGAATACCACCGAAACCCCATCGCATTATCAAAATCTGGAGCACATGCCGCTGCGCGAATTGTTGGAGAACATAAACCGCGAAGACCGAACCGTGCCCGAAGCTGTAGCCAAAGCGATTCCGCAAATAGAAGCCCTGGTGAAAGTAACCACAGAAAAAATGCGCACCGGCGGCAGGCTGTTTTACATTGGCGCCGGCACCAGCGGCCGCCTCGGAATTGTAGATGCATCTGAATGTCCGCCAACCTATGGCGTGCCCCAGGGCATGGTGGTGGGCATTATGGCCGGTGGCGATTATGCCATCCGCAAGGCGGTAGAATTTGCAGAAGACGACCGTAACCAGGCCTGGCTGGATTTACAGCGCTACCATATAAACAGCAACGATGTAGTAGTTGGTATTGCCGCTTCGGGCCGCACGCCGTATGTAATTGGCGGGCTGGAAGATTGCCGTAAAAACGGAATCGTTACAGGTTGTATTGTTTGCAATGCCGGTTCTGATGTTGCTAAAGCAGCCGATTATCCGATAGAAGTAATAACAGGGCCCGAGTTTGTAACCGGCAGCACCCGCATGAAAGCCGGCACCGCGCAAAAACTGGTACTCAACATGTTATCTACCGCAGTTATGATACAACTGGGCCGCGTAAAAGGCAACAAAATGATAGACATGCAGCTCAGCAACAACAAACTGATAGACCGCGGCGCACGCATGATAATGGACGAACTGAATATTGGGCTGCAAGAGGCTGAAAAGCTGCTGCAAGAGCATAAAAGCGTGCGCGAAGCCATAAAAAACTACCGGGCCTAAAACTAATTCTGCCCGGTTAATGTATAGGTAAAAGCCGTAGTTACTAACCTAACATTAAACCGGCTTCCCCTAACATTTTATTTTAATAAGCAACGGGCAAACAGCCGGCAGTACTTTTATGCATTCCATAGAGCCTTTTTATAACTGGATCGACAGGTATTCGGCCTCTGAAGACGAGCGCTCGCCCCTTTACGGCACCGAATACAGCGAACTGGAATACAGCAACACCATTTACGGCTACTTTATACATCCGCAATGGGATTTTATAGAATCCGAAACGCTTTATATAAAAATACTATTTGTTGAGTACGACCTCCGTTTTGCCATAATAGAATTTATAGGCGAATGGAACGATACCCTGCACAACGATATTATGATGCTGAAACGCAACATTATTGACGCCATGACGCAGGAAGGAATCAATAAATTTATTCTGGTGGGCGAGAATGTATTTAATTTCCACGGCTCCGACGATTGTTATTACGAAGAGTGGTTTGAGGATGTAGAAGAAGGCTGGATCGCGGCCATCAATTTCCAGGATTTTGTGCTGAACGAGATGAAAACCTACAACCTCGATTCGTACATAAACTTTGGCGGCTCGCTGGAAGAAATACCGTGGCGCACACTTACGCCAGTAAAGTTATTTAAACAAATAGACTCTCTGATACAGCGCAGGCTGCAGTAGCCAATTTTCGCTGCATCAGAGAGTAAAAACTTTTCTTTTCCAGAATAAATTACCGGCTTTCTGCTTCGGTAGTTTCTGTCTGGTTTTCGTTATCGCCCATGCCGCCATCGGCGCGGTCGTGCACCGATTTTCCGGTTTCGTCCTGGTCTTCGTCGCGGGCGTCTACATTCACTTCCTCGGCTTTCTCTGTGTACGATTGCTGGCAGGCCGGTGCGGCAAAGGCAATTGCCGCCACAAAAAGGGCGAAAGTTATCTTTTTCATCTTGTTAAAATAAAAGTTATCAGATTAGGCTTAACGGCCCCGATCGCCATAATCGTCGGCGGCAGCTTTTCCGGCCTCATCGGTGTCTTCGCCTATATTTTCGCGGGCTACTTCGCCGCTTTGCGGGCCATGCTCAGAGCCGGCTGGTTTATCTACACTCCGGTCGTGGGTTTCGGTGGTGTTACATGCCTGAAACGCCAGCGCGCCTGCAAACAAGGCTGCAAAAAGTAGTGAATTTTTCATAGTATGTTAGTTATGCTGCGGAGGCCAAAAAACCGGTCACCACAGGTTTCAGCTTATTACTCAATATTCCCTATAAAGGTTTCTTTGGCCCGCGGGCCTCCTTTTAGGTTGCAGGTAATCCGGGTATGAAACAAAAAAACAGAAAGCACCCGGTTTAGTGAGTGCTTTCTGTTTTGCGTTAAATAAAAAATTTAGCCGGGCCTAACGGGTACCGGTTGTCGCGCCGGCTGTAGTTCCTGCAGTGGTTCCTGTGGTAGTTCCGGCAGTTGTTCCGTTGGTAGTAGTACCTGTTGTGGTTCCGGCTGTAGTGCCTGCGGTGGTTCCAGTTGTTGTACCTGCTGTTGTACCTGCAGTAGTTCCAGTTGTGGCACCGGCAGTAGTTCCGGCTGTAGTGCCAGTGGTTGTACCCATAGTGGTGCCTGCGGTGGTTCCCGTAGTGGTTCCATCGGTAGTACCGGTTGTGGTGGTACCTTCCATACCAGTTCCCATGTCTGTTCCTTCGCCCGACATATCTGTTCCCATGCCGGTATCGTCTGTAATGGTAGTATCTGTTGTTTCTGCTTCCTCAGTAGTAGTTTGAGTGCATGAAACAAAGCCGAATGTACCGGCTACTAAAAGAGATAAAAATACTTTTTTCATGTGTAAAGGTTGGTTTTGGATGAATTACCGGCTTCCTCTACGGAATTAATTAAAAAGCGTTTTATATAATTATCTATTTTTTCCTGAAAATAATCTTAATAGGCACGCCCATAAATCCAAATTTTTCGCGCAAACGGTTCTCCAGGAATCGCTCGTACGACTCTTTAATGTACTGCGGCAGGTTACAGAAAAACGCGAACGTTGGGTTGTGCGTGGGCAACTGGGTAATGTACTTAATCCGAATGTATTTGCCTTTAACAGCCGGCGGCGGATAATGCTCTATTTCGGGCAACAGCGCTTCGTTTAGCTTAGACGTAGGAATTTTGGTAGTTTTATTTTTATACACTTCCACCGCTGTTTCTACCGCTTTGTGCACGCGCTGCTTGTTTAGTACCGAAATAAAGATGATCGGTATATAATGGTTTGGCGCAATTTTCTCGCGTATCTCTTTCTCGAAATTGAGCGCCGTTTTGGTATCTTTCTCTATCAGATCCCACTTGTTTACCAGAATAACGATGCCTTTGCGATTCTTAATCGCCAGCCAGATTATGTTCTGGTCCTGAGATTCTAAGCCACGCGTAGCATCAATCATCATAATCACCACATCGGCTTCTTCAAGAGCACGCAACGAGCGCAGCACTGAGAAAAACTCAATGTCTTCTACCACTTTCTTTTTCTTGCGCAGCCCGGCCGTATCTATAATAATAAAATCCTGACCGAACAGATTGTAGCGTGCCTGAATAGAGTCACGGGTGGTGCCGGCAATATCGGTTACGATAGAGCGCTCGGTGCCAAGTAACAGATTTATGAAGGATGATTTCCCAACGTTAGGCCTTCCAAGTACTGCCAGCTTCGGAATTCCGGCATCCGGATCTTCTTCGCCTTCGGTCTCGAAATGCTTCACTACTTCGTCCAGCAAATCTCCTGTTCCGGAGCCGTTTGCAGAAGAAATTGTCCAGACTTCGCCCATTCCCAGACTATAAAATTCACCAGCCTCATGTGCGCGCTTGGCGGTTTCGGCTTTGTTGGCGATCAGGAAAACAGGCTTTTTGGTGCGGCGCAGAATATTGGCAAATTCTTCGTCTAAAGGGTGCAGACCTTCCATGGCGTCTACCATAAAAAGAATTACGGTGGCCTCTTCCATGGCCAGCTGCACCTGTTTGTTTATTTCTTCCTCAAAAATATCGTCGGAGCCGTGTACGTAGCCGCCGGTATCTATAACGGTGTAGAATTTGCCGATCCACTCGCCGTAGCCGTAGTGGCGGTCGCGGGTAACGCCGCTCATGTTGTCCATGATGGCTTTTCTTTCTCCAACCAGGCGGTTAAAGAGGGTAGATTTGCCCACGTTTGGGCGACCTACAATTGCAATAATATTTGCCATAAACCTTGTTTCCTGCCTAAGTTGGTTTTCAGTCGGTTACGGGAATTTTTGAAGTTCCTGCCGGCACTTAGGCTTTTAAAAATGCAAAGGTACGGCTATTTTAGCAGAGTTCGGTTTTTGTATTTTGTTTGGGGTTGATAAACAGGGCTGTAAGGGCCAAATTCAGGTGCGATACAGACTAAATTCGGGCAGCTATATTAAATAAATTTTGATTGGCTACGCCGAACTTCGTTTCAGACAAACTCTGCGCGGCAATATCTACCTTCTTTTAGCTTACCTAACAGGGCGAATGCAATTCGCCCCTACAAAACGATTCGCAGGTCTGTAGCACTGGCCTCCCGGCCGGCATCATCAAACTGCGGCAGGCTCCGCTTATTTTTTAACCTGCAAAGGCCAATTTTCTATCCATCACAGGCAAAAAACCGGCTACACGATACTTTTCGCTAGTAGCAAACCCACCGCAACGGCTGCCAAACCAGCGGCTAAACTGCCGGAGGTATAAAATAAAAACACTATTTGTTGGTCGGTTTCGAGCAACCGTACGCTTTCCAGGGCGAAGGTAGAGTAAGTAGTAAAGCCGCCACAAAAGCCAACCCCAAGCAACAACCGCCATTGCTGCATGCCCGGCGCGTTATGCAAGGCAAAGAAGCCCATCAGCAAGCCCAGCAAAAAGCTGCCCGCCACATTTACCGTAAACGTGTGCCACGGAAACCCCGCAACAGGGCTGTAAAGGGCAGTTTTGCTCACAAGATAGCGCAACAAGCTACCTGCTCCACCGCCAGCGAACACGAGTAATGCTTCTTTCATGATTGGTAAGGTTACTCAATTATAAACTTGCTTACCGATTCTATTTCTGTGCGGGCATCGAAAATAAAATCCACATATTTTGCTTCGCTTCTCCGGCCGGAAACTGCTTAAGCTGATAAATGGTTAAAACCATTAATCTCCCGCCAGATGGATCAACTTCTTTCCACGGTTAAAACCGTGGGCTATGGTTAAAATAATTTTGATGCAATCAACCTGGCCTTCATCTGCATATATGCACATTTATAATCTGCAAATCTGCACATTTAAAATCTGCGCATCTACTCGTTATACCCAAACCGCCGCAAGGCCAGGTTATTCGTGCGCCAGTCTTCGGCAACTTTTACGAACAACTCCAGATGCACCTGCTTCGCAAAAAAATCTTCCATGTCTTTTCGGGCGCCTACGCCAACTTTTTTTATCGCTTTGCCTCCATCGCCGATAACGATTGGTTTCTGACTTTTGCGCTCCACTAAAATATTGGCCCTGATGCGGATTATTTTATCGTCTTCTTTAAACTCTTCTACCACCACCTCGCAACTGTAAGGAATTTCCTTTTTATAATTCAAAAATATCTTTTCGCGGATCATCTCGGCGGCGAAAAAGCGCTCGGGTTTATCGGTAAGCTCTTCTTTGTCGTAATAAGGCGGGTGTTGTGGCAGGTTCTGCAAAATCAGCTCGAAAACTTTTTCTGTGCCCAGTTTATTTAATGCAGAGATAGGCAAAACTTCTTTAGCCGGGATCTTTTCTTTCCAGTACTCAATTTTTTCTTTTACCTCATCTTCCGTTGCCTGGTCTATTTTATTGATGAGCAGCAGAACGGCGGCATCGGTGTGTTTCAGCTTTTTTATAACATCCTCCTCATCGTGCTTTTCATAAATATCGGTTACGAAAAGTATCACATCGGCATCGTCTAAAGAAGTATGCACAAAGCGCATCATGGCGTTGTGCAGCTCGTATTTTGGCTGAATAATTCCCGGCGTATCGGAATAAACGATCTGGAAATCGTCGCCGTTCAGAATTCCCATAATGCGGTGGCGGGTGGTTTGCGCTTTAGAGGTGATGATGCTGAGCTTTTCGCCAACCAGGGCATTCATGAGAGTGCTTTTGCCAACATTGGGCTTGCCTATTATGCTTACGAAACCTGCTTTGTGGTTATTCATGGTAATTTTTTCTGCTTCTGCGAAGGTACGGAAAACCTTTGAAGCAGATTTGCCTGCGGCGGGCAAAAAAATGGCCGTTACAGCATAACTAATTGCAATCTTTATTTCGGCTTTGGCCTGAGGTTGTATCTTTGTTTAAAGTAAAGTCAACATTTGG
>JAFADQ010000068.1 GCA_023424725.1 Bacteroidota bacterium | reverse complement strand
CATTGCCGGAGTTGCCGCTGGTGCTGATGCCGAGCAGCACATCGCCTTCGCGGCCCAGGGCTTCTACATAGCGGGAAAATACAAAATCGTAGCCGTAATCGTTGCCGACGCAGGACAGGTGGCTGGGGTCGGAAATGGCGATGGCCGGAATAGCGGGGCGGTCGTTACGGAAGCGGCCGGTAAGTTCTTCGGCAAAGTGCATGGCATCGCACATAGAGCCGCCGTTGCCGCACGAAATAATTTTGCCGCCGTTTTGTATCGCGGTGCGCATAATTTTGGCCGCCGCAGCTATAGCCCCGGTGTTTTTGGCATCAGAAAGAAAACTGCCGAGCACATTCTGCGCTTCGGTAAGTTGCTGATGGATCAGTTCCTGATCGGTCATAAAGTTGGGTTGTGCGGATTTTGGTCTGAGCCGGAGCTGTAAGGGTCGTTTTCGGTGCCGTTGGAGGGCAATTGTTGCGAACCGGGAGGCACCGGCAAATTATTACGGGCGGCCATGCGCTGGTAATTATCGGCCTGTTGCAGGTCGTAAAGGCGGGCTTTCAGGTCGTTGGCGCGGTTTTCGGCCCTGCGAAGGTCGTCGCGAAGGGCGCCGGTGGTCATGCCGTGCACCAGCATCATGAGCCCAAGCAATAACAGCGCGATCACCAGCAGGGTATTGTATACACTTTCTATGTTTACCATCCCGAAATTCTGCAGAAAAAATTCGCGGCTGATAACATTAAGCACAAGTAATAAACAGATCAGAATAAAAACTCCGCTGATGATATACAGTAATCGTCTGAAAATATCCATATCCAATCAAAATTTCGGTTCGTCTTTTTACACAGAACCCCGGCTACGGTACGAAGATAGAGAAAATGTGCAGATGGGCAAATTTTAAATGTGCAGATGGCTGTTGACTCAGGTTGTACCTTAATGATATTTGGCAAAAGATCTATACTTAAAACCTTTAGCTGTCAAAATCATCAGCACAACAAACTAATTCCGAAAATTTTAAAACAGGTTAATTCTGATTCAAATAAAAAGGGCGAATGCAATTCGCCCCTACAACAATCAACAATCAGCAATTATCAATCAATCATCATTTGCAACCCAAACCCGCGCTTTTCAGTAACCTTACATGCACTATCTCTGCTCATCAAATTATAAATGAAAGTAAGCGGCTTCACTTTTCTCCGTAACGGGCAATTGCTCGATTATCCGTTTATTGCTTCTATACAATCGCTGCTTCCGCTGGTAGACGAAATGATTATCGCCCTGGGCCCCAGCACAGATGCTACTTTAGAAATGCTGCAGGGGCTGGCAGAGCCAAAAATACGGGTGGTACGCACCAACTGGTGCGACAACATGCGCAACCAGGGCTTTTTGTACGGGCAGCAAAAAATGATTGCGCAATACAACTGCACCGGCGACTGGGCTTTTTACCTGGAAGCCGATGAAGTGCTGCACGAAAAAGATATTCCGGCTATTAGAAAGGTTTTACAGAAACATGTAGACAACCCGAATGTAGAGGCGCTCGTGTTCGATTATCTGCATTTTTACGGATCGCCGGGAACGTACGTGCAAAGCCACCGCTGGTACCCAAAAGAGGCAAGGGTTATAAAAACCAGCGTACGCAGCACCTGCCCCGACAATTTGTGGTGGGATGTTTTTGATGAGAATGGCAAAACCCGGTATCCGAAGGCTGCCCTGGCCAACGTGCCTATTTACCACTATGGCTGGCTGCGCAAGCTGCCGCCTTCAGAAAAAAGAAAACTACAAAAACAGATACGCCAGCCTAAAACCTCTAAGCCAGAACTTGCCGCTTTAGACCCAACCGTATTGCTGGAGTTTAACGGCGCGCACCCAAAAGTTGTACATAATTGGCTCACACTAAAAGGCGACCGGATTTATAAAATAGAGCCCTACATTGCCGGTAATAAAAAAGAAACGCTGTTATCTAAAGTGCAGGAGTTTTTAAGCAGTAAAACTACGCCTGAGCATTTTGAGTTGGTGAAGTAAAACCTCACACCCGGCACCTCTCCAAAAGAAACCTCACACCCGGCACCTCTCCCGCCACGCTTCGCTCGCGGCAGGCGCCAGAGAGGGGTGCCAACGCTGCCTGCTTGTCAAAGCCTACGGTTTTGTCGACTCCCCTCACCTGTGGAGAGGGGTTGGGGGGGGGTGAGGTCTCCGGCATTCTGTCAGCTTCTCACCTACTTTCTATTCAGCCTAAAAAATTCGCACCATTTACCCTGCAACACCCAAAAAAATGGTCGTTACAGCCCAACTTCTGCCGCCACAAACCGTTTAAGCGCCGCCACGGCTCTGCCAGTCTGGCAGCTTTAGCACTTGGGGCATAAGATTTTGCAAAAAAGGGCTTACTTTTGCAGAAGCATTTTTTTAGCTAAACAGTAATATGTTCGATTTAATTGGTAAGTCCGTAGCGAAACTTTTCGGCGGTTCCAAGTCAGAAAGAGATATAAAGGAAGTACTTCCTTATGTAAATAAAATTAACGAAGAGTTTACCAGGCTCCGCGATATTTCCGATAACGAGCTGCGCCAGCGCACCGCGCAGGTAAAGCAAATTATTGCCGATCACCTGAAAGATATCGACAGCCAGATAGAGGCGCTGCACACCCGCATCGCCACCGAAACCGAACTTGATATCGTTCAGAAAGAAGCATTATTTGACCAGATAGACGCCCTGGAGGAAACCCGCAACAAAGACCTGGAAGTGGTGCTGCTGGAGGTGCTTCCGCAGGCCTTCGCGATTGTGCGCGAAACCGCCCGCCGCTTTAAAGAAAACGGTCAGCTAAAAGTTACCGCCACCGATTTCGACCGCGAGCTGGCTGCCAA
This sequence comes from Bacteroidota bacterium, assembly GCA_023424725.1. Lineage (GTDB taxonomy): Bacteria > Bacteroidota > Bacteroidia > Cytophagales > Hymenobacteraceae > JAFADQ01. The sequence continues at coordinate 4,504 of JAFADQ010000068.1, read as the reverse complement.
AAAACAGAACGTAGAAATCATCGGCGACGAAGCCATCTGGCACAACAAATGGCTGGCCGCCGGATCGGAAATTGTGTGGGATATGCTGCACTACGATGTGCAGCTAATTGGTGGCGTAGTGCTGCACCAGGGCAAAATTGCCGAGATGGCTACCGGCGAGGGTAAAACCCTTGTTTCTACGCTTCCGGCTTTCCTGAATGCGCTGGCCAACCGCGGCGTACACATCGTAACCGTAAACGATTACCTCTCGCGGCGCGACTCCGAATGGATGGCCCCGCTGCACGAATTCCACGGCCTGAAGGTAGATTGCATAGATAAATACCAGCCCAATACCGACGAGCGCCGCCAGGCCTACGCCGCCGATATTATTTACGGAACCAACAACGAATTCGGCTTCGATTACCTCCGCGATAACATGTCGCGCGAAACCAGCGAGCTGGTGCAGCGCAAGCACCACTACGCCATGGTAGATGAGGTAGATTCTGTGTTGATTGACGATGCCCGTACACCGCTTATTATATCGGGCCCGGTGCCGCGCGGCGACGAGCACGAATTTTATGAGCTGAAACCACGCATAAACAAGCTGGTAGAAGCGCAGCGCAAATTAGTTAACGAGTTGCTGGTAAGTGCCCGTAAAGGTTTAACTGCCGACCCGAAGAACAAAGAGGCTGCGATTGCCCTTTTCCGTGCCTACAGAGCCCTACCAAAAAACAAAGCGCTTATTAAGTTTTTGAGCGAGCCGGGCATCCGCAATATCCTGCAGCAAACAGAAAACTACTACCTGGCCGACAACTCGCGCTACATGCCCGAAGCCGACAAGCCGCTGTTTTTCACTATAGACGAGAAGCATAACCAAATAGAGCTTACCGAGCAGGGCCTCGATCTGATAACCGGCCAGGGCGAAGACCCGAACCTGTTTATCATGCCCGATATCGGATCGGCGATTGCTACCATCGAAAACGACAAAAACCTGACACCTGAAGAAAGGCTTGAAGCGAAGGAAAAGCTGATGGAAGATTTCCAGGTGAAATCGCAGCGCATCCACACCATTAACCAGCTACTAAAAGCCTATACTTTATTCGAGAAAGACACCGAATATATTCTGGTAGACGGCAAAGTAAAAATTGTAGACGAGCAAACCGGCCGTGTAATGGAAGGCCGCCGCTACTCCGATGGTTTGCACCAGGCCATTGAGGCGAAAGAGAATGTGAAGGTAGAAGACGCCACGCAAACCTACGCCACCATCACGCTGCAGAATTACTTCCGGATGTACCACAAGCTGGCCGGTATGACCGGTACAGCAGAAACCGAAGCCGGCGAATTCTGGGAAATTTATAAGCTCGATGTGGTTACCATCCCGACTAACCGCCCAATTTCCCGCCGCGACGAGCACGACAAGGTATACAAAACCATTCGTGAGAAATATAATGCCGTTGCCGAGGAGATTCAGCAATTAACAGAACAGGGCCGCCCGGTGCTGGTAGGTACCACTTCGGTAGAGATCTCGGAACTTGTAAGCCGCATGCTGAAGCTGCGCAACATCCCGCATAACGTGCTAAACGCCAAGCAGCACCAGCGCGAAGCCGAAATTGTGGCCATAGCCGGCCAGCCGCGCACCGTTACCATCGCTACCAACATGGCCGGCCGTGGCACCGATATTAAGCTTACTCCAGAGTCTAAGGCAGCGGGCGGTTTGGCCATTATCGGTACAGAGCGCCACGAAAGCCGCCGTGTAGACAGGCAGTTGCGTGGTCGTGCAGGCCGCCAGGGAGATCCGGGTTCGTCGCAGTTTTTTGTTTCTTTGGAAGATAACCTGATGCGCTTGTTCGGCTCGGGCCGCATTGCCTCGCTGATGGACCGCATGGGCCTGAAAGAAGGCGAAGTTATTCAGCACTCGATGATTACCTCGTCTATAGAGCGTGCGCAGAAAAAAGTAGAAGAAAACAACTTCGGCACGCGTAAGCGATTGTTGGAGTACGACGATGTGATGAACGCCCAGCGCTCTGTAGTGTACAAACGCCGCCGCAGCGCCCTGTATGGCGAGCGCCTGGAGCTGGATATTCTGAACATGATCTTCGATACGGCCGAAGATATGGTACTGAACCATAAAATGAGCCGGAATCACGAAGATTTCAAAATGTCTATCATCCGGACGTTTGGCATCGACACCAGCATTACAGAAGCCGAATTGCTTGGCACCGACGCTCAGAAGCTAACTCAGCGACTTTACGACGAGGTGCACGGCCACTACCAGGAAAAGAACAAGGCGATTATTAGCCAGGCGCTGCCGATCATTACCGACATCTTTAACAACCGCGCGCCCGGAATCGAGAACATTGCCGTACCGTTTACCGATGGCCACAAAACCATAAACGTGGTGGCCAACCTGCAGAACGTGATCAGCAGCGAGGGCAAAGAACTGATAAACATGGTGAACAAGTTTATCGTGCTGGCTGTGATAGACCAGGCCTGGACCAAGCACCTGCGCCAAATGGACGACCTGAAGCAAACCGTACAGAATGCGGTGTACGAGCAGAAAGATCCGCTGTTGGTATACAAATTCGAATCGTTTGAGTTGTTTAAGCAGATGATCGGTAAGGTAAACGCCGAAACCGTTCAGTTCCTGTTCCACGCCGAGCTGCCAATAGCAGAGCGCGAGCCAATGCCGGTAAATGTAAATGTGCGCCCCGAGCCTAAGCCGAAGCTAAAAATGGAGAAAGAAGAATCTTCTGTTTCGCTGGGTGCTGGTCCGGAAGATATTCCTCAGGAACCTGTAAAACAAGCTCCTGTACGCTCTGCTAAAGTAGCCAACCGCAACGACAAGGTAAATGTGCAGTACATGGACGGCCGCGTGTTGCGCGACGTGAAGTTTAAAACCGTAGAGCAAGATGTGCTGCATAACCGCGCTGTTTTGATAGATTAATTTAGGTTGAAACACCAATAAAAATGGCCCCTGCAGCGAGAGTTGCGGGGGCTTTTTTTGTTGTAAGTTTTTTAGACCATGTTTAAATTTTGCTTTTTTCTGCAAATCATCGGTTCCAGAACCTGATTTCAGTTCTTTTTTTGCTCGTAACCCTGCTATGAGCTACAAAAACAAATCATCAGAACCAGATTGCTGCGCTATCGCTCGCAACGACATGAATCAATGATTTTCGACTCCAAAATTAAAATTTAAACATGGTCTTTAATCTTTTCTTACGGGCAACCAATAAAAGCTTCCAGCAACCTAAGCTTATTTCTACTCTCTGTTGCCAGTAATACCGGCTCCTGAATGCACAGCTAAAACGGGTACTTTCTATATTCTGTAATCTTGGTTGAAAAAACCATAAGGATTTTTTTATTAATTTGGAAATAATGTAAATAATAATACTTTTGAATAAATATCAATTACCCGTTTACCTAAACCATATTATGAAAAAACCCTTACTAATCTGTTTGTCTGCACTAATGATGCTGTGGGCAGACAAAGTGCAGGCACAAACCACCTGCGGCCCCGACGCCCTGAACTACGTAAATGCGAAGATCACCGCGCTAAACAACGATTCGCTCTTTTATTTAGAGATGTGGCCGGACGAACTGGCATCTACTGCTTATATGAATTCCGCACCCATAACTATTTCGAGTGCGTTTGTTTTCGGTAAAGTAGCCACCGGCGACCCGGGTCCATCTGATATGCAGGTATCTATCTGGAACGTGAACGCCAATATGCAGCCAACCACCATGATACCCGGAGCCACTGCCAGCCTCAGCATTCCCTATTCCATTGATCCCGCTTACCACCAGTTTACCTTTACAACTCCGGTAGCTGTAACGGGCAATTTTGCCGTAGTATTAAAGAACAACGATTCTTTCGACTACTTCTACGCCGTGGCCACGGATGGAGACCCCAATACCGGCCCCTGGATTGAAGGCCTTAGCTACTACGATTGGACCGGAACCTGGCAAACGATGGATGCCGTGTTTGGTAGCCTGGAAGAAGTATTGCTGATACCGGTGGTAAATTATAGCGTAACGGCCAGTTTTACCACGCCGGGCACAACCGTAAATGCCGGCGCGCCTGTTACTTTCACCAATACGTCATCGGCTCTGTACAACAACAAGTTTTTTAACCAGCATGAGTTAGAAACCCTGTTTATGAATGAAACAGATTCTACTTTCGTCTGGAATTTTGGCGACGGCTCACCGAATACATATTCTAACAACGGAACACATACCTATACCACGCCCGGCGTTTATACCGTAACCCTCACCGGCAATATGAAAGGCTACCTGACCGACTGCTCCGACGACCACACCATGCAAATAACCGTTGTGAATTCATCGTCGGTAACCGCAACCATTAGCAGCCAAACAAATGTAAACTGCTTTGGAAATTCCTCGGGCTCGGCTACTGTAACAGCAACCGGAGGCACGGCGCCATATTCCTACTCCTGGAGCAACGGCGGCAACACTGCTACCATAACCGGTTTGGCTGCGGGCACTTACAACGTAACCGTTACAGATG
>JAFADQ010000048.1 GCA_023424725.1 Bacteroidota bacterium | reverse complement strand
AGTTAAGGTTCGCACCCTTCTTTTACGGCTTAACCCTTTCCTATTTTACCCCCCCCCAATATATTTACAAACTAATATTTAAACAGCCTCTTAGGCGGCTGAAATTTGTTTTTCATTTTTCTTACTTCGCTATTTTTATCAAACTAAACTTTTATGCTCTAATGCCACTAAAAACGGCCTCTGCAGCTTTTATAGGTAAATTTCTCTTCGTTTAAAAAGTTTTTTAAAGGCGAAAATTTTTAATAATATAATACACTGATTATCATTTAAATATAAACTAAATAAAGCAGAAAAATCTTTGGCACATTTGCACTATTTCATAAAAGCTACTGTTTAATTCTTATACAAAAGCTAATAGAAATGTCTACAAAAACCAACAATGCAGAGGCCACGCAAAAGCCAATGAAAAAAGTGACCGAAAGCTTCGATCTGGCTCGTCCGGACGAAACGCTTCACCTGGCTGTTGACCTTGCAAAATTTATTAAAGAGAACAGATTATTCCAGAATTTTAGCGGTAAAGAATACGTAAACGTAGAGGGCTGGCAATATGCCGGTTCGCGCCTCGGGCTTGTGCCTGTAGTGGCCGAATTAACCAACACCAGCACCGAAACCGAACTGAAATATAACGCCAAAGTAGAGCTGATTAATCTTACTACAAATCAGGTAGTGGGCACCGGCTTTTCGGTTTGTTCTAATAAAGAGCCCGGCAAGCGCAATTACCAGGAGTTCGCTATCGCGTCTATGGCGCAAACCCGGGCTATTGGTAAAGCCTACCGTAATATTCTGGCCTGGATTATAAGGGCAGCCGGCTACGAGCCAACTCCCGCCGAAGAAATGGATTATCAGGGAAATAACCAACAACCTGCTGCCGCACAACCTCAGCCTGCATTAGTAGAAGAGCCGGAAGAAAAACTGGCTAGCGCTAAACAAAAGGCCGAAATTATTAAACTGCTCAACCATCCGGTTATTACCATGGATGAGAAAAACAAAATGCTCATAAATATTAACCGTTTCGACGAAGAGCGCGCAACGCAGGCCATCGCGAAGCTTAAGAAAACTATTGACAGCCGCGAAAATAAAATGAACGTAGCGGCTTAATTTTTAAGATTTCATATCAAAATAAATAAAGGTCCCGGAGCAATTACTCCGGGATTTTTTTTGCCTGACCCACTATTGAAACGGATAGAAATAATTTCGCAGATTACTGAAAGCTTTTAGGCTGTGATGGATGGGAAAATGGCTTCTACAGGCCTTATCTTGAGAAAATAAGCTGCAACAGCCAAATTTTAGTGCGGCAGAACAAAAGCTCTAATTAACCTTAAAGGTCAACTCCGCTTTACCAATTCGCCACGCTACCGCTTGCCATGCCCGTTCTTGATACGGAGCGTCTTGTAAACACTACCTGTAAAGGCCAATTTTACTTGCGATACAGATGAAATAACCAGATAGAATCATAGTCTATCCTTTAATCCCATAAATTATAGTTCAGAAAAATAAAAAATGCCCGCTACAAACCTGCAGCGGGCATTTTTTATCAAGGTACCGCGTAATCGCACTACTCAATACGCAATACGCATTACTATCTTAGTCCGTGCATTTTCTTCAATAACCATTTAGAGATAACGAACAAGGTTACACCTGCCGTGGCGGCCATGTAGAAGAAGATCATAAAGAAATCGAACATGTCGTTAATAGCGAAGCCGAGGAATTTCGGGCGATCGGGCTGCAAGTTCCAGATGTCGATTTTTTTATTGTCGCGGTTACCAACAATGTATCGGCCATCTGCGGTTACGCCGGCTTTCGCGAACTTACCGTGGTTGTTTTTAATGAGCTTAAGCGCATACACAGAAACATTTGCGTTTTGTCCGGTAGCTTTCAGGCTTTGCAGATTATTTTTATCGTATTGAACATCTACAACCGGCAACGAAATTTCTTCGCGCGGCGACATATCCCAGGTGTTGCCCGGTACGGTTAAAGCATCGAGCTGCTGCACCTGCTGCGGCTGCGCTGCTACCGAGTTTTCTATTTTCACTTCTTCGGGGTACAACGCACTTAGCTCGCCGGCAAATTTATTGGCCGTAGCGGTTGCCATAAACCAAACCCCCATCAGCAACGACACAAAGCGCAGCGGCGCCAGCTTCACCACCATCGATAATCCGATCGGCGACAAGCAAAGCTCCCCAATTGTATGGATCAGGTACAGGCCAACCAGCCAAAGCATGCTCACTTTTTCCCAGGGCTCTACTCCTTTTGTTCCCATCGCGATAAACAAATAACCCAGGGCAAGGAAAATAAGCCCCAAAGATTGCTTAACCGGCGAGGTGGGTTCTTTGCCACGGCGGCCCAGAAAATCCCAGATAGCAACGGCTACCGGAGCCAGCGCTACAATAAACAACGCGTTAAAGCTCTGGAAGAAAGAAGCCGGCATGTTCCAGCCAAAAATATTCCGGTCTGTTTGCTCCTGCGCAAAGAAAGTAAGCGATGCACCGGCCTGCTCGAACGCCGACCAGAAGAAAATAACGAAGAAAGCGATGATATAAATTACCCAGATACGGTCGCGCTCTATAGGCGTAAGCGACGAATCTGAAATAATTACGGCCGGAAGCACGATACAAGACGAGAAAATAACGGACCCTATGATATCGAAATCCATTCCCCAGAAAAACGCGATAAACAAACCAACCAGGCCAATAACACCAAAAGCGATGGTTTTGCTGCTCATTTTAGCTGCCGGTACAGCTTCTTCGCCTTCTGCAGGCGCTTGTTTATAATGGCTTGGCGGCATACCAACTGCCTCGCCATCGGGAGTTACAATAAACTTATTTTTAAGCAGAATAAAGGTAATTAAGCTGATAACCATACCAAGGCAGGCGGCCAAAAAGCCCCACTTAAACTGGCCCGGCAGGTTAGCGCCGGCATCGTCGTACTGCTCGCCAAGGTAACCGCACACCAGCGGCGCAAGAAGAGCGCCAAGGTTAATTCCCTGGTAAAAAATGGTAAAAGCTGAGTCTACTCTCCTATCGCCGGCCGGGTAGAGCTGGCCTACCATGGTAGAAATATTTGGTTTGAAAAAGCCGTTACCGAAAATAAGAAAGCCCAAACCGCCAAACATAAGCCATGTGGCCGTGTCGGCGTTCTGGTAAATAGAGCCGCTCAGGAACATCAGGAACTGGCCCATCGCCATCAGCACACCGCCAAAAATAATCGACTTGCGGTTACCCCAATACCTGTCGGCAATGTAACCACCCAAAAGAGGCGTTAAATATACCAAACCGGTATAGCTACCATAAATTTGCGATGCTATCGCTTTATCGAATAAAAGGGCATTGGTAAGGTAAAGCATGAAGATCGCCCGCATACCATAGTAGCTAAAGCGTTCCCACAATTCGGTCATGTAGAGCAGATAAAGCCCTTTAGGATGCCCCTGATTGGCATTTGTAGCCGTTGTTGCCATGTGTGTTAGAAAAAATTATGGAGTGTAAATAGT
>JAFADQ010000024.1 GCA_023424725.1 Bacteroidota bacterium | reverse complement strand
GTATTGTGTGTCCTTGCGAGGCACGATAAAATTTCCTTTTTTCTGAACTATGATTTATGTGATGAAATGATAGACTATGAATTCTTTCTTTTTCATAGTCCTTCACAAAAATCACACGAATCATAGTTCAGACAAACCTGCAGCGCCCAAAAAACCCGCCACTACAGCCAAAAATTGCTTTACTAAACTTTCCTTAACTTCGCTCTGTTATTTAGCTAACTACCCTTTGGGGCAGCCCACCAACCGCAACCGCTTATGCTTCAGGAAATAGTAATTTTATTGATCTTTTTGCTGGCGCTGGCTTTTATCGGCCGTATGTTTTACCGTCAGTTCCTTACAAAAGATAATCCGGGTTGCGTGTCGTCGGGTTGCAGCGGCTGCTCTACTATTAACTTCGATCAGATAAAAGCACAGATAGAAAAAAGCAAAACCCGCGGGCAAGTGTAATTTTTTTTCGCTTACTTTTTTCCTCAATTGCCTGACTTTCTGGAGTTTCAAAATTCAACTTTTGGCCTGTTGAAAAATAATATATCTTTAGCCCGATATTAAAGGCCGTGTTTACGTATAAAACCCAACACGCCTTAACTAAACAGTAAGCGCTATGTTTAAACTATTCAGAAGCAAAAAAAGGCCTATCACCGAAATTATTGAAGGCTATAACTACAAAGAAGAAGAAAAAACGCTTGTTCAGATACTTGCCGACCTTAAAAAAGAAGGATTCGACGCTGATTTTACGATGACGGACGAGGGCCTGAAAGCTCTCGCGACGGATAAATTATATCAGCCCGACGAAGTGGTGATCCTTGATTTTTACCGCTTCGAGGGCATCAGCAATCCCGACGATATGGCGATCTTGTATGTGATCGAATGCGCCGACGGAACGCTTGGCACCATCAGCAACTCGTATGGTACTTACGCCGACGAGCGCATCGACGATTTCCTGAAACAAGCCGAAGACAACGGCAAAAACCTGGACGACAAGCCTCATTAACAGGCTTTTGCTCCGGCAATCATATTCAGCAGCGGGTTTCCGAAAGGGAGTCCGCTGTTGTTTTTTTACTGCCGATATAACAGATTAAACGGGTTTTTCAGATTACCAGAAACTGGTTTTTAAGCTGTAGCATGCAAAAAAACGGCCGTTGCAGGGTAAATAAAAATTTGGTGCTTCGCATATTTATTTTACTCCTCATTGCCTGCGGCATTTCTCCAACGGGGAGAAAAGAGTTCGTAGCTTCGTTAAGATTATGTTTTAAATTTTGAAAACCAGCCACTACTTCTTCTTCTCTCCCGCCGGGCTACTAATATAACTCAACTTTTTTAACCGCAGAGTACGCGAAGGAAACCGCAAAGAGCGCGGAGAAAAAGAAGAACCCAGAAAAAATGAAGGAAAGACTTTTGCACATTTTTAAAACGTTGTGCGCTTTGCGAAAATCATGGCGTGCTTTGCGGTTAAGTTTTTAAAGTTGAAAAGATGTGTAATATTAGTAGCTCCCATCGGAAGAAATGCCTTTGGGGCAAAGCCAAGTTGCCGCAGGCACCTTATTGTTCTCTCTTATTTGGAAACAAGCCCGGGGCGAGGTATAAAGCAAAACGCCCTGAGCGAAAACCGGCGCAGCAGCTTGCTGATAAGTTTGGCGGCCGCACGGACTACAAAAACCGCTACAACCACTACCAGCGCCGCCAGCAGGAAATTGGGAAGCATTAAAATGGTGTTATGCAACCAACTGTTAAGCTTTTTCCACAACATTTCGAAAGCCTTTTACGCTTCTGTTAAACCTGGTTTTTGGCGAATAGAAATGAAGTTTTGGCTTGTAACACGCCCTATTTTGCCCGTTGCAGCCAACCTAAATACCCGCTAAGCAGTGTAACTGTTTCAGAAAATCTAAAGTGCGCTATTTTACCCCCACACTTTGGTGCCTTCGGTGCAGTTGCGGCACATCTCTATCTGGTCGCGGCCTTTTAATAATTGCCCCCTGAAGTTGCGGTACTTATCGCCGTGCCAGAGTTGGGTAAAGGTTTGGTTTTTGAGGTCGCCCAGGCGATATTCGGCATCTTTATCGAAGCAGCAGGGCACCACCAGGCCGTCCCAGGTTATTACGCACGAGTGCCACATTTTCCAGCAATGGTCTATCAGTTTGTTTTTTATGCTGAAAGTGCCGTTGCCATTGTTTTTATAGCGTGAGTAATAATCTATAGTCGGGATAAGGTTAGAACCGTTTTGGTAATCGTAGATCTGCGCGGTTTTCAGCCCTACTTCGTCTACGCCCATTTCTTTGGCCAGTTTTTTCAGGTCGTTAATTTGGTGCTCGTTTGGCCTAACCACCAGAAACTGAAAAATTACATGCGGGGTTTTGCTTTTCAGTTCACGCTTCCACTTAATAATATTGCGGGTTCCTTCCAGTACTTTTTCCAGTTTGCCACCTACGCGGTATTGCTGGTAGGTTTCCTGGGTGGTGCCGTCTATCGAGATAATAATTCTGTCGAGGCCAGATTCTACTGTTTTTCGGGCGTTGTCGTCGGTTAAGAAATGCGCATTGGTGCTGGTGGCCGTATAAATGCCCTTTGCAGCCGCGTAGCGCACCATGTCCAGAAACTTCGGGTGCAAATAAGGCTCGCCCTGAAAATAAAAGATCAGATACAGCAGTTCGCGGTGCAGCTCGTCTATGGTTTTGGTAAACACCTCTTCGGTAAGCATGCCGGTTGGCCGGGTAAAACTCCGCAAACCGCTGGGGCATTCTGGGCAGCGCAAATTGCAACTGGTAGTAGGCTCTATGCTAATGCTAAGCGGCAGGCCGCGCAGCACCGGCTTTTTAGTGACTTTGCTGATGATGTAACTTCCCACCACGCGCGCAGCATTGCCAGCCCGGCGCGGCGTGAGCTTCGATAAAAAATTAAGCCCGTCGGTGAGGTTGCTGTTCATTTACACAAAGATACGTTGGAATAGATGAATGTGGAGCGAAAGCGACATCCCGAAGATTTCGGGAAATGAGTGGATGAGTGGATTTTGTTTAGCTAAGTGCGGCTAGTCTTTACTTTGCCTCTTTCCCGATTTTGCCCAGGTGCGTGTGTTGAAAACTGTCCTCAAATTTAAGTCCGTAACCAATAGCCCTGTCCATGGCGCTGTGGCCAAATAACACGCAGCCAGCCAGTTGCAATTCGGGCTGCTGAAGCCAAAAACCAGCCAACCCTACGGCAATTGCCACGCCCTGGTGATGAAAGAAATTATACAACCACGCGCCAATTTTAGTGTTGATAACATAACCGATCATGCTCAGATCTGGCGCTAATAACCAGGCCAGAAACACCCACCAGCTATAACCCAAATACAAACTTGCCAGGTATGCGAGCAGCAGTTTCGCCACTTCTTCCAGCGCTATCAGTGATTTCATTTTGCGTATGTGTGGTGTGGATAAGTAAGCTGCAAAGGCCGTTTTCTGTGGCTCTAATGGGTAAAAAACCAAGACCTATAAGGTTTTGGGAAACCTACCACACACAAATCTGCAAACCTTATCTTGTCACATAAGCTTTCTGGAGTTGAAGGAAGCATAATTCAATAGAAAAGCGCCCTTTAACCCCGTTAGGGGTGAAATATCGGTAGTAAAAGCTAACCACAAAAGCTAAGAATCCCGGAGGGATGACACAATTACCCGCTCGAAAATATATCATCCCTAAAGGGATTCTCCTCTCTTTTACATAGCTTATACTACCGATATGTCATCCATAAATGGATTTAAATTAAATCGATCTACAACAATTAGGGCATTTGCAGACTTGTGTGTGTAAACGGTAGGTTTTGGGAAACCTTATAGGTCTCGCCAAAAAACTTACTTCTTTTCTTTTTTCTCCTTGTATTCAATCTTTACTTCGCCGACGCCTTGCTTTACCATGTCTATTTTGCGGGCGGCGCTTTTGGTGAGGTCGATAACGCGGCCGGGCTTAAACGGGCCGCGGTCGTTTATGCGCACTTTCACGGTTTTGCCGTTTTTTAGGTTGGTAACTTTTACCTTGGTGCCGAACGGAAGGGTTTTGTGCGCCGCCGTTTTTTTGGAGTTATGAAAGCGCTCGCCATTGGCTGTTTTGTTTCCGTTCAGGCTATCGGCGTAATAACTCGCCTTGCCGGTTTGGGTAATTTTTTTGGCGCAGGAAGAAAAAAAGAAAAGCGAAAGAGAGAAGAGGAGGAGTTTACGAAAAGTCATGAAATAATTTGTGTGTGCTCGTTCCGAAATGCGGACGTTAAGTTCTCAAAGTTCTGCAATTAAAATGAAAAGCTGCGAAGGTTAAATTTTAGTGCTCTACACAAGAAAGTGAGGTGTTCCGGACTTTGGCTTTTCTTTTTCAAGCATCATAACCACATCGCGCGCTTCCCGCACAATTTCGGCAGGATAACTGTTCAGCTCCAGAATCTGGATGGCATTGCGCGTTTGTAACGGTCCTTTCTTTATCTTATGATCAAAAACCAGCTCCTCGTTAATAACCGATTCTGAAAAATGATATAAATCGAATTGCTCCTGTAAAAGCTCCGTAAGCTCAATATCGTGTGTAGAAACCAGCACCAGATGCTGTTTTCCGGCAAGGTAACTTAAAATCGCTTTTCCGGCGGCAATGCGTTCTAAGGTGTTAGTGCCTTTAAAAATCTCGTCCAGAATAAACAAACAAGGGTGCTCGCCGCCAGCTTTATCTATAAATTGCTTTATAGTAGTAACTTCCTCCAAATAATAACTTTTGGCCGATAGCAAATCATCTGCAATGCCAATAGAAGAAAAGATGCGCGAGAACGGAGCCTTGTAACTTTTAGCCATGCAGGTATACAGAGTTTGTGCAAGCAGCATATTTACACCAACAGACCTGATAAAAGTAGTTTTACCCGACATATTAGAGCCTGTTAACAACAAACTTTTTTCTGTCAATTCTAAGCTATTCGGCACGCAGTTATCCACAAGCAGATGATAGATTTCCTCCACACGAATTTGGCTGGAAGGGCCAAAAACAGGCTTGCAAAAGACCAACAAACCTTCCCGCAACGAGGCAACGGAAATGGCGCAATCTATTTCCCCGATAAAGCAGAACAACTTATTTAACTGTGTTTGCTTTGCTTTTACAGAATCTATCAGGAAGAAAAAACCGAGCACTTCCAGGTTAAAAAGTATTTTAACCGTTTCGGCGAGCAGGTATAAAATACCTGTTATAT
>JAFADQ010000421.1 GCA_023424725.1 Bacteroidota bacterium | reverse complement strand
ATGCCGTCTTTATCGAACATCACCATATTTTCTGGTTTAGCGCCCAGCGACAGGTACAGGCGGGCGCAGGCAATGGCGGCGGCTCCGGCTCCGCACATTACAATTTGCACCTCGTCGAGGCGTTTATTTACCAGCTCCAGCGCGTTTAGCAGCGCCGCCGCCGATATAATGGCCGTGCCGTGCTGGTCGTCGTGCATAAGCGGAATTTTCATGAGCCGCTTTAGCTCGGTTTCTATTTTAAAACACTCGGGCCCCTTTATATCTTCCAGGTTTATGGCACCAAACGTGGGCTCCAAAGATTTTACTATCCGGATAAACTCGTCAGGGTCTTCGGCATTTATCTCGATATCGAAAACATCTATTCCGGCGAATTTCTTAAACAGCACTCCCTTACCTTCCATTACCGGTTTAGACGCGTCGGGGCCGATGTTGCCTAAACCCAATACTGCGGTACCGTTGGTAATTACGCCCACCAAATTGCCTTTGGCGGTATATTTATAGGCATCTTCGGGGTTTGCGGCAATTTCTTTGCAAGGCTCGGCCACGCCCGGCGAATAGGCCAGGGCCAGATCTTGCTGCGAGCTGAGCATTTTGGTGGGTACAACTTCTATTTTGCCGGGCTTGCCCTGCGAGTGATAATTTAGTGCGTCTTCTTTTCTGATGATGGTGGCCATGTTCCCTTCTGATAGCAGCTTTTTTGAGGGCTGCAGCTTCCTGTATATATCGTTACTTCAGAATACTTTCTGCGAATAATTTTACAAGTTGGCAATTTTTCGGGAGATGGCAAAAAAGGAAAGAATTTAGTTTTAGGTTAAAGAAAAGAAGAGAAAGCCGAAATTATAATGGAGAGAAAAACGGAGCAAAGCCGTTACAGATAATACCTGAGAAATGAAGCACTTACCAGACTGCAAGTGCCAAAAACAAGGCCGTTAGAGGGCAATAACCTATAAAGCTGCCACTATATTTATAAAAAAAGAAAAAGAAATTCAGGCGCTAACGCCCGTGTTTTTGGCCTTTACAGCCGTTTTTAATATTTATAGTGTTTTATACAACCGGCAAATATTGCGGCCATCTATCACTTCGTACTCTACGTTATCCATTATTCGGTTTACGAGCATAATGCCAACACCGCCTTTGCGGCGTTGCTGTATAAGGTCTTGTAGTTTGGGCTCGCGGTAAGTGCCGGGGTTGTAGGCTTTGCCATCGTCAGAGATTTCGAAGATGAGCTGGTTGGCTTTGTTGCTTATGGCAACTTTAATTTTCTTGGTTTCGTCTTCGTTGCTACTGTGGATAATAAAGTTGGCGCACACCTCGTCTACAGCCAGTATAAGCTGGTTTTGCAGCACGTCGGCCAGTGCAAAAGGCGTCAGGGCATCGGCCACAAACTGGCGGATGCGCTTTAAATTGGCGCGCTTACAACTTACTACTATCGCCTGGTTAGCCATTGCACAAAATCAGCGCTTCGTCTTTAGAAGAGGCTATAGTGGTAAGTACATCCAAACCCAGGATCTGGAAAACGTTGCGCACCCGCTCCGACATGTTAAAAAAGATCAGCTTTACTTTAGACTCGTCCAGGCGGTGCATGTGCGACATAAACACGCCCAAACCGGCCGACGAAATATAGGTAAGCTCGCTGCAATCTATTAATATATTAGATACCTGGGCAAGGTCCTGCTCGGTTAGCTGCTCGTCTAAAAGAACAGACGAGCTGGCATCAAGCTCGCCCTCGAGCCTGAGCACCATGGCATTCATACCTTCTGGTTGTGAGGATATTTTCATCTGGTTTGTAACGGTTTCGGGTATAGTTGGTTAATAAAGTTTTACGCAAATTTTAGCACTACAAGCGTTTGGTCGTCGTGCGGGCTGGCATTGCCGCAAAACTTTTGCATATCTTCTATCAGTATATTTTTGATCTGTTCGGCCGATAGCTGATGGTTTTCTGAAAGTAGCTCCAACATGCGGTCTGTGCCATATTCTTCGCCGCTTTCGTCGCGGGCTTCGGTAATGCCATCGGTATAGAGCACCATTACGTCGCCGGGGTTATAATCGTAATGCAAACGCTTAATTTTTTGGGCGTAGCGGTCGTCGCGCACAATGCCCAGCCCTAATCCTTCTGTCTGGAAATAAAACGTTTGATCGGTGCCTCTGTTATGGTACAAGGTGTGGCAATGGCCGGCGCGCGCAAACGAGAGGCCTTTCATGTTATAATCTATGTAATAAACAGAGGCGGTAATAAACGAGCTGCGCTCCAGCGATTTGCTCAGCGCTTTGTTTGCCATAATCATAAACTGGTCGGGTAATAGTTTTTCCAGTTGCATCAATGCCTGAAAAATGCCTTTTACCTGGGCCATATAAAAAGCTGCCGAAATGCCTTTTCCTGACACATCGCCAATAATAATAGCCAAACGATCGTCGGAGATCTCGTAGAAATCGTAAAAATCGCCTCCTACTTCTTTTGCCGGAAGCGAGAAAATGCTCATATCTAACGGAATATTGCCGGGCAAAACCCGCGGCAGCAAACTATCCTGTATGCGGGCGGCAATGGTAAGCTCTTTTTTGTATTGCTCGTTCTGGATAGATTCGCTTATCAGCCTGAAATTATCTATCGTTACCAGCGTTTGGCTTATAAAAGTGTGCAGCACATCGAAATGCTCTTTGTCGAAGCCCTGCGAAATTTCTTTCAGCAAATAAAGCGTGCCGTACTGGCGTTGCTGCGACCGGAGCACCAGTTTTAAGAAAGAACGGTATTCGGTTTTTAGCAGGTCAATTTCAGGGTCGGTGCTGAGGTCGTTGTTGAGGTAGTCTACTTCGCCGATTTCATAGCGCGCTACTAACTGCCTGAATGCATCAATCTCGGGCTGGCCAACGTTAATTAAATGGCGCACTTCGGGCATTCCGTCGGGTTGCACAACCTCCAGCCAGCCGCCATCGGCCTGGGCTGCTTTTATAGCACTCTCGAACAAGGTTTGGTAAACCTGAGCCTCGTT
>JAFADQ010000417.1 GCA_023424725.1 Bacteroidota bacterium | reverse complement strand
GTTTGGGTGTAAGAAGCATAAAAAGGGTACAAATCGCGGGTGGCGCGCTGCCCGTCTGCTACTACGCCGGCATTTACGGTAATGCGGGTTTCGCCTTCGCTAAGAATAGGCACGGTTGCCGGCAGATCGAAAACACCTAACAATTTGCCGTTTACAAATACCCAGCCCGATATTATTTCGTGAGAGTCGGATCCGAAAGTACCAGCCGAGAAAGTTGGTTTTTGTATGGTTACAAAGCCTGGTTTGTCTTCTTCCGGATTTATAATTTCGCAACCCGAAAACACAACACCTATAAATAAAACTATTGCAGGCCGTAGTAAGTATCTTATCATAATTAATTTATAACGCTGCAAATTTACCTAATATTATAAAACCATTCTCCTGTTTTGGACAGAAACCTGACTGATAGTTATAAACACAAAGGATTACGACGCGGACTTTTGCAGGTGCTGCGCGAAAAAGGCATTACCGACCAACGGGTTTTGGCCGCGATAGAGCAAGTGCCGCGCCATTATTTTTTCGAGCCCGCTTTTCTGGAGCATGCCTATCAGGACAAAGCGTTTCCTATAGGCGAAGGCCAAACCATTTCGCAGCCCTACACGGTAGCCTACCAAACTGCCCTGCTGGATGTGCAGCCTACCGACAAGGTGCTAGAAATCGGGACCGGCTCTGGCTATCAGTGCGCGGTGCTTTTACAGCTCAGCAATAAAATTTACACCATAGAGGTGGTAAAAAAACTGCACGACAAAGCAAAAGTTATGTTCGCGAAGCTGGGGCTTAAACCAAAAATGTTTTGCGGCGATGGCACTCAGGGCCTTCCTTCGTACGCGCCCTACAATAAAATACTGGTTACGGCCGGAGCGCCTGTAGTGCCGCAGTCTTTATTAGGTCAGCTGGCAGTAGGCGGTAAACTGGTAATTCCGGTTGGCGATACCGAAGTGCAAAAAATGTTGTGCATAACCAGGGTAGACCAAAATAACTACATAAAACACGAATACGACGATTTCCGGTTTGTACCTTTAAAAGGTAAAGAAGGCTGGTAAAGCCAATTTTGCCTTTGGTTCGGCACAAAAACCCATTTAAAATTTAGCCTGTGGGTGCCAAAAAAATGGCCGCTGCAGGCTAATTTGTTTTTAAGTTGATAATTTTTTTTCCGTACCGGCGTTTTATCTTGTATCGGCAGGCAAAATGGCCTTCGCAGCCTGTTGCGCTAATGTGGCTTTTCTAATTAATTTAAGGTTGATTGTTGCTAAAAATTCAGCGCGTTTTTAAATTAAATTTTATAAATTATTTTGTTTAACGCCTGCAAATAACCTTTGTCTGATTAATATTATAATAAAAAAAAGCAAAACGCGTTTTGTATTATAACCTGAAAGGCAACGTTCTTAAAATTAACCTTGTCTTGAATAGTAACGAGTTATTTCTTATATTGCATTCTCAATCACTGTATTTAATCATTTATGAAGTTGAAAATTTTTACGCTAGCCTTTTCTGGTTTATTGGCTATGGGGGTAAATTCGGCAAGTGCCCAGCAATGGTGCGCTACCGACGAACATGCAGCAGAAATGGCTGTGCAATTCCCTAAAGAGCATGCCGAACGATTGAAAACGGAAGCCCAGATTCAGGAATACCTTGCTAATCCACAGAATTTTGCTGCTCAGCGTCAGCAAAACACGCCTTATATTATACCGGTAGTAGTGCATGTTATTACCGAAAACGGCACCGGCGGCCCTTCAAAAGCTACTATAGAAGGCGCAATTAAGCAAATGAACGACGACTTCAGAAGAACAAATTCTGACACGGCAAATACCCGCCAGATTTTTAAAAGCATAGCCGCCGACGCCGAAGTAGAGTTCAGGCTCGCAACGATAGACCCTAATGGCAACTGCACCGAGGGAATCGTTAGAAAAGCATCTGCGTATACTAACAGCGCCAACCCGCGCGACCTGGTAAAAACTGTGAGCTACTGGCCTCGCAATAAATATTTTAATATCTGGCTGGTAAACTCTATATCTGCCGGAAGCAACCAGGGTACAGTACTTGGTTACGCTCAGTTTCCGGGCAATGGACCTGCCAATACCTACGGCTTTGTTTCGAGGATAGATGCTTTTGTGTCTGGCGACAGAACTGCCACGCACGAAGTTGGGCATTGCTTAAATGTGTACCATACCTTCCAGGGTGGTTGCGGGTCTAACTGCAGCAACTCCGGCGACCAGGTTTGCGACACTCCTCCTACCTCTGATCCTACTTATGGATGCTCGCAAACCCAAAACACCTGCAGCAACGATATGGTTGGCGGAGGCTTTAGCTCTGATGTGCCCGACCAGATAGAAAACTATATGAGTTATGATGCCTGTACAAATATGTTTACGCAGGGTCAGAAAGCCAGAATGCATGCTTCTTTTGCTAACTATACCTTTTTGCAGGAATTAACATCGGCAAGTAATGCCATAGCAACCGGTATTGTTGCTCCACCTACTCAGGTTTGTGCTCCTGTTGCGTTGTTTGGCGCTAACAAAACCCTTATTTGCCAGGGTGGAAGCGTGTTTTTCAGCGATAATTCTTACAATGCCGAGCAAGACAGCACCTGGGAGTGGAACTGGACCTTCCCCGGAGGAACGCCTTCTACTTCTACAGATCAGAACCCCAC
>JAFADQ010000412.1 GCA_023424725.1 Bacteroidota bacterium | reverse complement strand
TTGCCGTGCCTACGTACATTTTGCTCTGGCTGGGCTCGGTTTATTTAAGCGGCGGCTACGACAAACCCCTAAAACCCGGCCGCATTGTGCGTGGCATTATCGTGGGCACCATTTTGATCTCCGCAGCCTCTAACTTTGCCGAAGCATTCCGGTTTTCGCGTGCATTGATAGTTTTGGGCGGCATCTGGAGTATTATCGCCTTAATTGGTAATCGTTTGCTGCTGCATTTTTACCGGCACCGGAATTTGCGAATTGGGGAAGATGTGCAAAAGCGAATCGTGCTGGTTGGTTCTTCGCAGGAGGCTGCAAGGGCCAAATTATTGCTCGATACAGCCGGAATCGATGCCCGGATTTGCGGAATCGTGAACGATAATCCTGAAAGTTCATCAGCTGCAGAGCATTTGGGCAAACTATCTGAGTTGGGCAAAATAGCCGACATTTACGAAGTGTCCGAACTCATTTTCTGCAGCCGCGATTTGCCCTACGCTGATATTCTGGATTGGATGGAACGCCTGAGCAAGCGCAACATCAGCTTCCGGATCTTACCCGAAAACAGCGATTACATCATCGGCAGCAGCTCTAAAGATACCCAAGGCGATTACTACAAACGCGAAACCGTACCGGCTATTTTAGAACCCGGCAATGTGCGCACGAAACGGGTTTTAGACGTAGCGATGTCGGTTTTGTTGCTGATTTTGTCGCCGCTTTTAGTCTGGAATATTGAAAATAAACCTGGCTTCTTCGGGAATGTGTTTCGGGTTTTGTTTGGCCAAAGATCGTGGGTAGGAGTGAGGAGCAAAAACACGGCCATCAGAGCGGGAATCTTAACGCCAACCGACAAATTCAGGGAATACCAGCTCGACGAAACCACCATCAACAGACTTCAACACCAGTATATTAATGATTATACGCCGGTTACCGACCTTGATATTATGTTGAAGGGTTTCCGGTTTTTAGGGCGCGAATAAAGTGTATTTACAGGTTAATAATTAACCTCCACCGCCCGTAGAGACAAGGCACTGCCTTGTCTGCTCCCGGCCAAATTTCCCCTCTCACGACCATTTTTTTGCCATTCACAGCATGCCCAAAACCACTGCATAGCGCATGATAATCGGAAGTTTGTTTCTGTTCTGTATAATATTGGCTAACTTTGAGTATTAATAGGAATAACATGCCTGCAACCGCCGAAAAAGCCCGGATTTTATCAGACCGGATTCAGGAATTAGCCGAATCGCAAACCATTGCGATGGCCAAAAAAGCCCGCGAACTGGCCGCCACCGGCGCCGACGTGATCAATTTAAGTTTCGGAGAGCCTGATTTTCAGACGCCAAAACACATAAAAGAAGCCGCCAAACAAGCCATCGACCAGGGCTACACCTTTTATACGCCGGTGGCTGGTTATGCCGATTTACGTGCCGCGATAGCCGAAAAATTAAACCGCGAAAACAACCTTCCTTACAAAGCCGAGAACATTGTGGTGAGCACCGGCGCCAAGCAGGCCATCATAAACGCGGTGTTGTGTCTTGTAAATCCCGGCGACGAGGTGATTATTTTTTCGCCATATTGGGTAAGCTACGAAGAGATGGTAAAGCTTGCCGAGGGCGTTTCGGTTCCGGTTATGGGCGACATCGAAAACGCCTATAAAGTAACCGCAAAACAGTTCGAGGAAGCCATTACGCCACGCACTAAGCTGGTGATGTATTCATCACCGAACAACCCAACGGGCTCTGTTTTCTCGCAGGAAGAACTTGCCGCTTTTGCCGATGTGCTGGAGCGCCACCCCGATATTTATGTAATTGCCGACGAGATTTACGAGTACATTAACTTTACAGGCGCGCACCACAGCCTCGGCAATTTCGAGAAAATCCGCGACCGCGTAATAACAGTTAATGGTTTCTCTAAAGGTTTTGCCATGACGGGCTGGCGCGTGGGCTACCTGGCTGCCACTAAAGAAATTGCCGATGCCTGCGACAAAATGCAAAGTCAGTTTACTTCGGCCACTTGTTCTATAGCCCAACGCGCAGCACTGGCCGCCGTGCAAGGTCCGCGCGATTCGGCAAACGACATGGCCAACGCCTACAAACGCCGCCGCGATCTGGTGCTGAAACTACTAAAAGATATTCCGGGCATAAAAACGTACATTCCGGAAGGCGCTTTCTATATTTTCCCCGATGTGAGCGATTATTTTGGGAAATCAGACGGCAAAACTACCATCAAAGATTCTGCTGATCTGGCCATGTATTTGCTGAACGATGCGTACGTGTCGTTGGTAAGTGGCGATGGTTTTGGTGCACCTGATTGTATCCGTTTCTCTTTTGCGGCATCAGACGAAAAACTAAAAGAGGCTGTTGGCCGGATAAAGAAAAGCCTGGCAAAGCTGAAATAATTCATGACCCCACACACCACCTTGCACGAGCTTTTCGAGTCGTTTAATTCCGTTACCGCGCTTATTGTTGGGGATGTAATGATCGATTCCTATCTGTGGGGAAAGACCAGCCGCATCTCGCCCGAAGCGCCTGTGCCGGTGGTTAACGTTATTAAGCGCGAAAAGCGGCTGGGCGGCGCGGCCAATGTTGCGCTTAACATTCAAAGCATGGGCGCCACACCCATTTTGTGCTCTGTAATTGGTGCAGATAAAGACGGCAACGAACTAAAAAGGCTTCTGGAAGACAAGAATTTGACCTCCGCAGGCTTGGTTTCGAGCGAAGAGCGCATCACCACCATTAAGCACCGGGTAATTTCCAGCGGCCAGCACGTTTTGCGGATTGATTCGGAGATGGAAGACAACTTGTCGCATGACCTGAATCAGCAACTGATAGAGCGCTACGTTCAGCTTTTGCCCCAGGCCGATGTGGTTATTTTTGAGGATTACGACAAAGGCGTGCTGAACCCCGGAAATATTAAAGAGCTGATAAGGCTGGCCAATGAGCAGGGAATTCCAACTATCGTCGATCCGAAGAAGAAAAATTTCCTGTGCTACAAAGGCGTTACACTGTTTAAACCCAACTTAAAAGAGCTCCGCGAAGGCTTAAAAGTAGAGGTAGAAGTAGAAGAAACCCACGAATTTGAAGCCGCTGTACAGCTGCTCCGCGACAAGCTCCAAGCCGATGCGATTCTGGTAACTCTTTCCGAGCATGGTGTTTTCTGCCTTTCCGATTCTATTAAAGCCTATTTACCGGCCCATCTGCGCTCTATTGCCGATGTTTCCGGCGCCGGCGATACGGTGGTGAGCATCGCGGCTCTTTGCCTCGCCTTAGATACAGATTTGCGCTTACTATCAGCCTTAGCCAACATGGGCGGAGGTTTGGTGTGCGAGCAGGTTGGAGTAGTGCCTATTGATAAGGATTTGCTGTACAAAGAAGCACTGGAAGAGGATTTGCTAAAGGTGATTGCCTGAATTTGAATTTGGATTTTGGGAATTGTTGGATTTTTTGGATTTCCGAACAGCTCAATTACCCAATTAAACCGAACCTGCTTCGCCAAAAAGAACCTGTCATTGCGAGCGATAGCGTGGCAATCTGGTTACGGTACGAGCTACTTATAAAGCTCTCTTATACTTCACGCTTAATTACCAGATTGCTTCAGTCGTGCCTCCTTCGCAATGACATGAGAAGGAGGCAAGGCAGGTTCGGGTGAAGAGTTTTTTGCCTTCCTTAAAATTCAATCAGTTCTAATCCCAATTCAAACAAATTAGGCTGCAACGGGCATTTTTTTGCCCATCGCAGCCTAAAACCTTTTCAAAAATCCTTCCTAGTTCCGGCTTTCCATTTTTGCGCTATACTCCTTCACTGTATCTATAAAGCAGCGTACTTTGTCCGGGTCTGTATCTGGGTAAACGCCATGGCCTAAGTTAGCGATGTGCTTGTATGGGCCGAACTGGTCGAGCATGGCGCGGGTTTCTTTTTTGATCTGGTCGTAACTTCCGTATAAAGCGCATGGGTCCAGGTTGCCTTGCAAAACTTTGTCGCCGCACAAAGCGCGGGCGGTTTTAATTTCGGTGTTCCAGTCTATGCCGATGGT
>JAFADQ010000297.1 GCA_023424725.1 Bacteroidota bacterium | reverse complement strand
ATTTACTTGCATATTCCAAGCGCTAAAATCACCCATTTATCAATCTTAAATTGTTGATAACTAAAGCGTTAAATCGTTCTTAAGGATCGACTAATTATCGGTTTTGTGCCAGATTTTTCACTAAAATAAGAAGGGTGAGATAAATGAACGCCTCACTTACCTCACCCTTTACTTAACTTCCCGGTTTATTGTTTACAAGTCGCTGAAATCGAATGTCTCCAGAAACTTAGTAGTGAACATTCCGGTGTTAAATTGCGCGTCGTCCATCAGTTTTAAATGAAACGGAATAGTGGTTTTTACGCCTTCTACCACAAATTCGCTTAGCGCGCGCTTCATTTTCACGATGGCTTCTTCGCGGGTTTGGGCCGTAACGATCAGTTTTGCCACCATAGAGTCGTAATTAGATGGGATGGTGTAGCCGTCGTACACATGCGTATCTACCCTAACGCCGTGGCCGCCCGGAATGTGCAGCGTGGTGATTTTGCCCGGCGAAGGACGGAAATCCTTGCCCGGATCTTCGGCATTAATGCGCACCTCTATAGCACACATTTTCGGGAAGTAGTTTTTCCCGGAGATAGGAATACCGGCGGCAACTTTTATCTGCTCTTTAATCAGGTCAAAATCAATTACTTCTTCGGTAACCGGGTGCTCTACCTGAATCCGGGTGTTCATCTCCATGAAATAGAAATCGAGGTTTTTGTCTACCAGGAATTCTATCGTGCCCACGCCTTCGTAATTGATTGCGCTGGCTCCGGCAATGGCTGCTTTGCCCATCCGGTCGCGCAAATCGTCGGTCATCACGGGCGATGGCGTTTCTTCCAGTAGTTTCTGGTGGCGGCGCTGTATAGAGCAATCGCGCTCCGATAGGTGGCACACATTACCAAACTGGTCGCCAACTACCTGAATTTCAATATGCCGCGGCTCTTCCACGAATTTCTCGAGGTACATGCCGTTATTGCCAAAGGCAGCGCCGGCTTCGGTACGGGCAGAGTCCCAGGCTTTCTGAAATTCGTCTTCGCTTTTAATAATGCGCATTCCGCGGCCACCGCCACCGGCAGTTGCTTTCAGAATAACCGGGTATTTTATTTTCTTCGCGATTTTAAGGCCTTGCTCAACAGATTCCAGCAAGCCATCAGACCCCGGAATAGTGGGCACACCGGCCTTTTTCATGGTGTCTTTGGCCGATGCCTTATCGCCCATCTGGTTGATCATTTCCGGAGAAGCGCCGATAAATTTGATCCCGCTTTCGCGGCAAATTCTCGAAAATTCGGCATTCTCCGATAAGAAACCATAGCCCGGATGAATCGCGTCGGCGTTGGTAATTTCTGCTGCCGCTATAATGTTCGGGATATTGAGGTACGAATGCGTAGAGCTTGGCGGACCAATACAAACGGCTTCGTCGGCAAATTTTACGTGCAGGCTTTCGCGGTCGGCGGTAGAATACACGGCCACTGTTTTAATGCCCATTTCTTTGCACGTCCGGATCACCCGGAGTGCAATTTCGCCGCGGTTGGCTATTAATATTTTTTTAAACACCTTGGTTTGCGTAGTGCGTAGTGCGTATTGAGTATTGCGACTTTTGGTCTAAAAGCCAGAAGGTTCGCCGCGTCAACACGGAACGCAGTTAATGACTAAAAAACTTGGTGAAAACCAGAGTTGTACGCATTACGCAATACGCAATACGCACAACTCTAAACTTACGCCGGATCTACCAAAAACAACGGTTGGTCGTACTCTACAGGGCTGGCATTGTCTACCAGAACTTTAACGATGCGGCCGCTTACTTCGCTTTCTATTTCGTTAAACAGCTTCATCGCCTCGATAATGCAAAGCACTTTGCCCGGCTTTATTTCATCGCCAACATTTACAAACGGTGGGTTTTCTGGGCTCGCAGAGCGGTAGAAAGTACCGATCATCGGCGATTTTACCGTAATGTAGTTTCCTTCTGCCGACGAGGCTTCTGTAGCGGCAGAGGCAGCAGGAGCCGCGGCAGGAGCAGAGGTTTGCGCTTGCTGTTGCTGCGGCTGTGGCGCTGGCAAATGCATAGGTTGCGACATTTGCTCTTTCGCGTATTTTACTTTTGGCTTCGATTCCCGGGTAACAGAAATCTTAAACTCGCTTGTTTCGATGTTGACCTTGTTTAACCCCGATTTAGAGATAAAGTCGATCAGGTCCTGTAATTCTTTTGCGTTCATAATATATTATTTTACCCGCTCTACGTAGCTGCGGGTGCGTGTATCTACTTTAATTTTATCGCCCTGATTTACAAATAAGGGTACGTTTATGGTTGCTCCGGTTTCTAAAGTGGCTGGCTTAGAGGCATTTGTAGCGGTGTCTCCTTTTACGCCCGGCTCCGAATAGGTAATTACCAGGTCTACAAACGGCGCTATTTCGCAGGTAAGCGGTGTTTCGGTTTCGGCGTGGTATAAAATATCCACTTCCTGGCCGTCTTTCAATAAGTCATGAAAATCCACCATTTTCTCGTCCAGCGTTACTTGCTCAAAGGTTTCGCTGTCCATAAAGGTAAAGCCCATATCGTCTTTAAACAAGAACTGGTGAGGCCGTTTTTCTATGCGCGCCGTTGTAATTTTTACGCCCGCGTTAAAGGTGTTTTCTAATATGCGGCCTGTTTTTATGTTGCGGAGTTTGGTGCGCACAAATGCCGGGCCTTTGCCTGGTTTTACGTGCTGAAACTCGGCGATCACATACAGATCGTTGTTATACTCGATGCATAAACCGTTTTTAAAGTCTGCGGTTGTTGCCATGGATTATATGGTATGAAAAATTGTAAATCGCGTTTAAAGAAACTGAAAAAACCAGTAAATGGCGCTTTTCTGATGCAAACAAACTAAAAAAACACCAGAAGTCCGTCACAACCTTATTAGATTATGAACAGACCCGATAAAAAAAGCAACAGTTTTAGGCTGTTGCTGATGCATTTTCGGCCAATGCAGCCCGGTTGCGGTCTTCAGGAGCGGTGGCTCCATCGTAGGCCCACTTTACATAAATAGCGCCCCAGGTAAAGCCTCCGCCAAAAGCCGAAATAATTATGTTGTCGCCCTTTTTTAGCTGTGGTTCGTATTCCCATAAACACAAGGGAATAGTGCCGCTGGTGGTGTTGCCAAATTTATGAATATTAAGCATTACCTTGTCGGTGCCTACGCTCATACGGTTGGCGGTGGCGTCTATAATGCGTTTATTGGCCTGGTGTGGCACCAGCCAGGCAATATCGTCGCCGGTTAGGTTGTTGCGCTCCATTACCTCTGCCGACACATCGGCCATGCCCTTCACAGCAAATTTAAATACGGCCGCGCCTTCCTGGTATACGTAATGCTCTCTGGCGGCCACTGTTTCGGCACTCGCAGGCCGGCGGCTGCCACCGGCTTTCTGGTGCAAATACTGCGCTCCCGAACCATCAGATTTTAAGATACTGTCTTGAATGCCAAGGCCTTCGGTAGTTGGTTCCAGCATTACGGCGCCGGCGCCATCGCCAAAAATAATGCAGGTAGAGCGGTCTGTATAATCTATAATAGACGACATTTTATCGCCACCCACAACCACTACTTTTTTGTATTTTCCGGTTTCGATAAATTGCGCACCTGTAACTAAGGCATAGATAAAGCCTGAGCAGGCGGCTTGTACATCGTAGCCAAATGCGTTTTTAGCACCCACCATATCCGC
>JAFADQ010000241.1 GCA_023424725.1 Bacteroidota bacterium | reverse complement strand
TAGAAATTCCGGCAGAGGCGGCTTTTACTTTTTCGAGCAAACCGGTATCGGCCAGAAAGATAAATTTCACGCCGGCATCGGTTAAAATGTAGCGGTAATCCTGCTCGGTAATGGTGGGGTACATGGGCACCGACACCGCGCCCAATTGCTGAATGGCGAAATCGATAATAACCCACTCGGGCCGGTTTGGCGATACCATGGCTACTTTATCGTCCTTTTTCACGCCGAGTTTCATCAGGCCGAGGCTGGTTTTGTTTACCAGGTCCTGCACTTCCTGCGTAGAATATTTGCGCCAGGTATCGCCTTCTTTGGCGGCCAGCATGTCGGACTGCGGAAATTCCCTGAGCTGCTTCTGCAGCAAATCGAAAACACGGGTTACTTGCATATCGGTTTAGGTTTAAGATCTGAGTTGGAACTGTAAATAAAGCAGTTTTCGTGAGATATAAAAATGCTACCCCCCCCGAAATTAGCTTATTAACAGATTAGAATACGAGTAGAAAGGCTGCGAGGGGCAAAAAAGAGGGTGTGAGAGCGGATTTTTTGGTTGAGGGGAAATTAAGCGTCGACAAAATCTAGCTGTTCTGGTTAACAGGGTCCTTCGCTATCGCTCAGGATGACAACGTGGTGGGTGCAGCGGATAAATTACTAATCATCTCATTACTAATTATAGCCCAAACCCCGCATTGTCATGTTAAGCGATAGCGAAACACCTTGTCAACCAGAAATACCCCACCCGGTGGCTCAAGCGTCCGCTTGTGCCAGCGCGCATTAATCAACCTTTTGTATTACCCCAAAACCTGCAACACCCAAAAAACCACGCGCCACCGCCCAACCAACAACAAACAATCAACTCAAAAAAAACAGGTATTTTTTGTAGCTTTACCTGATTGTTTTTTTCAGACGTAGCGAAATGAATCTTTCTATCTTTTTTGAACCGGTAAACGAAGAGCTTGCCGCAATAAACGGCACGTATACCTTTGGCGCTTTGGTTCATTGCTTTACGTCTAAATTTCCGGATTGGCGGCACGCGCAAATAGCGCTAATTGGTGTAAACGAATGGCGCGGCAGCCTGGCCGAGCCGCCCGAAGAAACACCGGCCGATGTTATCCGCCGGCATTTATTCTCTTTAAAGCAGGGAACCACCGCCGATCTTACCATAATAGACATGGGAAACCTGCGGCCCGGCCTGGAGGTGGAAGATACGTATTTACGGCTGAAAGAAATCTGCGAAATGCTGATAGACCACCAAACCATACCGGTAATTATTGGTGGCAGCCACGATCTGGATTACGGCCAGTTTATGGCCTACGAGCATCTGGACAGGGTAATAAATATGGTTTCTGTTGATAGCCGTTTCGACATGGAGCCCGACGAAGATTTGGGAGGCAACCAGCACCGGTTTCATAAGATATTGATGCACGAGCCTAACTTTTTGTTTAGCTTCAGCCAGATTGGGTACCAGCGGTATTTTGTTGACCCTGAAATGCTGGCCGCACTGGAAAAGATGCATTTCGAAACCATCCGTTTGGGCGATGTGCACGCGCAGCCCGAAGAAACCGAGCCCGTTATCCGCAACGCCGATATGCTCACTTTTGATATCTCGGCCATAAAAATGCAAGACGCGCCGGCCAGTTCGCACACCGCGCCCTTTGGCCTCACCGGCGAGCAGGCCTGCCAGTTGTGCTGGTACGCCGGCACCAACGATAAGCTCAGCTCTTTTGGCATTTACGAGTACAACCCCGCGCTGGATAACCGCGACCAAACCGCTGTAATTGTAGCCACCATGATCTGGTATTTTGTAGAGGGCTACGCGCACCGCAAAAACGAAACAGAATTCGATAAAAAGCGCTTTGTAAAATACGCCGTTTCGTTTAACGACAACCCGCACAAAATGCACTTTTATAAAAGCCGCCAAACCGATAAGTGGTGGCTGGAAGTGCCGCACCATTCCGACGACCAGCCTGCTACCATCGTGCCCTGCAGCTACCAGGATTACCTGCTCGCCACCAAAGGCGAAATCCCAAACCGGTGGATGGTTACACAGGCAAGAATGGGATGATAGATGGCAGATGTGCAGATGTGCAGATGTGCAGATTATAAATGTGCAGATTATAGATGTGCCGATGGCAGATGTGCAGATTTTAGATGTGTAAATTTTAGATGTGCGGCACCCGTAGGTACGAAGCTTGGCCTGTCCGCATTTGCTCCCCGATAAAATAACTTAATGACTGAAGATTACTCCCACCTCCCCGAATATACCGAACAACAACTGGCCCTCCGCAACGGGCAAGACCGGCCCGAAATCTGGTGCGCGTATAAAGGTTTAATTTACGATGTGGCCAAATCTAAACTCTGGCGCAACGGCAAACACTACGAGCACTGGGCCGGGCAGGATTTAACTCCCGAGCTTGATTTTGGAGCACCACACACGGCGTATGTATTCGATAATTTTAAGGTGATCGGCCGATTAAAAGGCTTCCAGTTTTAGACCTATAAGGTTTCAGAAACCTTATAGGTTTGTTTCACCCAATTTCACTACTCCGGAAATTCAAACTCCTTCACACGGCTCTTAATATCAAACTGCTTTATTACTTTATCGGCTACTTCACTATTCAGTACCAATACTAAATTTACTCCCGGCAGCGGGCTGAACAACAGGCTGCGGAGGGCAAAATTATAGCCTTCGCGCTGTAACTCCAGCTCTCCTATTTCCGAGATCAGCAGCCACTTTACTTTTGGGTTTTCGGGCGCGTCTAAAATGGTGTCGGCGGCCCACTCGTAGGTGGTGGCAGATAGTTTTTTGTCGCCCAAAACAAAGGGGCGTTTTTCTTTTGGCCTGGCTTCGGCAATCCGTTTTTCGGCGGTTAAAACATCTTCAAAATACAGCTTTTCGTCTTCTGAAATTTGAATAACGCCGCCAACATCGGTGCGGTTTTTTGCCCACTCGCGCAATTGGTGTAGCGCAGAATTGCTGGAAGAGTTGCGAAGAATAAAAACAGAATTTTGCATGCTGATGGCCGTAAAAATGGTGCCCGCAGGCAAAGATACGCCGGGCATGGCAATTAAATTATTCTGCTGCCGGTATGAGCCACAAAAACGGGTATAGTTCATTCGGAATCAAACCCTTACAACCAGGATTCGTTTAAGTACAAAACCAAATCAATCTAAACTCATGAAAAAAGTTTTATTTGCCGCTGCCGCATTTGGCGTTTTGTCATTTACCAGCTGCGATTCTACCACAAACAACACTGCCGATGGCACCAACACTACTATTTCTGACGAAACCGATGCCGTAGACCGCGCAGAAGATATTAACGAAGAAAACCTGCCTGGGCGTGCCGAAGACATGGCCGATTTTATGATAGAAGCCGCCAACAGCAACATGGCCGAAATAGAGCTTGGCAAACTGGCTGCGCAAAAAGCCACCGACCCGGAGGTGAAAAAATTCGGGCAAATGATGGCCTCCGACCATGGCAAAGCTTCCGAAGAAATGAAAACCCTTGCCGCCAGCAAAAATGTAACCCTGCCAACCGGGCTAAGCGACGATATGCAGAAAAAGCAAACCGATTTGTCTAAACTTACCGGGGCCGAGTTCGACAAAGAATATATAAACCTGATGGTGGATATGCACGAAAAAGATGTGAGTAAGTTTAAAGAAGCGTCGGAAGATTTAGACGATGCCGAAACCAAAGCCTTCGCGGCTAAAACGTTACCTACTTTGCAGGCCCACCTGGATCAGGTAAAGAAAATAGACGACCGGCTGGATAAATAATCTGGTTCTAAACACTCTTTACAAAAGCCTTGCCCTGTGGCAGGGCTTTTTTTGGCCCCTGCAGGTAGATAAAAAGCTGCGGGCACTAAAAATAGGGGCATGGGCCGGTAAATCCGAGAGCCAATCTAAAGCAAATGTGTAATTTTGCCCGGCCGTTGCAGCGTTAGTTGCTGGCTTTTTATATCATTACATCAACATAAATTACTATGCGCAAAAATATTGTAGCCGGAAACTGGAAAATGAACAAGAGCCACGAAGACGGCATGGCCCTTGTTTCGGAAATAGAAAACATGCTTCGCGACGAGCTGCTGCAGGGCCCCGAGGTAATTCTGGCGCCACCGTTTATACATCTGCACGCCGTTAGCCGCATGACAGAAGGCAACCCGCACCTGCACCTGGCCGCGCAAAACTGCCACCAGAAAGAAAGCGGCGCTTTTACCGGAGAGATTTCTGCCGCTATGCTAAAATCTGTTGGTTGCGAGTATGTGCTGATTGGCCACAGCGAGCGCCGGCAGTATTTTAACGAAGACAACATGCTGCTAACCGAAAAAGTAAAAGCGGCGCTGGCACAAGGTTTAAAACCTATTTTTTGCTGCGGCGAACCACTGGAAAGCCGCGAAGCCGACGAGCATTTTAAATACGTGCGCGCCCAACTGGAAGAAAGCCTTTTCCACCTCAGCAACGAAGAATTCGCTAATGTAATTATTGCCTACGAACCCATTTGGGCCATAGGCACCGGCCGCACCGCAACTTCGCAGCAAGCCCAGGAAATGCATGCCTACATTCGCGAGCGCGTAGCCCTGGCCTACGACCACGACGCGGCGCAAAACGTGAGTATTTTGTACGGCGGAAGCTGCAACCCCGGCAACGCGAAAGAGCTTTTCTCGCAACCCGACGTAGACGGCGGATTAATTGGCGGCGCCTCGTTAAAATCGCGCGATTTTGTAGATATCGTGAAGTCGTTTTAGATAAAAAATATGTCTGCCCGAAAGCTGCGGGCACCAAAAAGAAACCTGTCACAAGTAAAGTGACAGGCTTTTTTTTGGTGCTGAATAAACTGTTATTTCACTTGTATATAACCTGGTTTTAGATATCATTTACCCTCTGGCGGCCCTTATTTTGGGCAATGCAGCTTTACCGGCTTTTACTATCTTAAGCCAATTAATTACAACTACAAAACTGCAGTTTATAAGTGCTTTGGGTAACCAAAAACAGACAACAGTTTTTTTGCAGACGATGGCTTAAATCTTATCAATAAGCCAAAATATTAAAAAAGTTTAATATATTGCTAATCAAAATTTTAAGGCCACGCTTAAGCATCATTTAGATGTAAACAACTATATACCAAAAGAGTATATTTATTGTTTGTGGAAAAGTTTTTTTCAGCGAAAAATCATTAAAAGCACGTCCGATATTTTGATTCTGAAGAGGGCATAACCGGGCGATAATTTACAACATTTCGTAATAAAATGTTGATTCGCAAGTAACTGTAAAGCCATCAGTATAAAATCCGAAGCAAAACAATATTTTTAAGACTACAAGATTGTAGCATTTTTTACTATTTAAGATTTAGATTTATATCTACAATAAATAACCGGGTAATTAAGAACTTTACGCAAATAATACAATTCGTTATTTTTTTTAATTAGCACAATAGTTTTTTTTAGATACGCTGCCAGGTGTGGCAGCCTTGCAAATTACAGGATTTAATAGGGAAATAATTAACAGGCTTATTATGGTTAAACCAGCTATAGCTACGCTGATTTTAGAGTGCTCTCTGAGTGGGAAAATCAATAAAGTTCTTTTTTCTGATACCGAAACCAGTTTAACCGCCGGCGAGAGTATTTTTTCTTGTTTTTCCCCATCATCAGAAAAAGCTGCAAAAGAGTTTTTGCAAAATATTTGCGAGCATTCTATAGCAGAAAACTTTGTTTCGCCAATCGTTACTCCGGCCTCTACAAAAAATTTCAGGTTTTCGGGCAGCCGCTCAGGTAACGTAATAGTGTTACGCGGGGTTTCAGAAACGGCAACAACACCGCATTTATCTGCACAAAAACTACACGGCCAATGCACTACAGAAAATTGCGATAACAGCACAAGCGGGGCATCAGAAGAAACGATTGTTATAGCCAGGCAAAACCAGATGGAGCAAGCCCTGCGCGACCGCGAGCGGCAGGTAATAGAAATCAGCTCGTCTATTCCTGGCTTTGTATACCAATTTCACCGCAGCGCTGCCGGCAAGTATCATTTTAGTTATGCTACCGGCCGTGTAAAAGAATTAATTGGCCTGCCGGCCAAAGATATTTATGAAGATGTAAACAAAGCCTGGGAAAAAGTGCACCCCGCAGATTTGCCGGTGTTGCTGGCTTCTATAGAAAAATCGGCGGCTGAGCTTACACCATTTCAATTAGTGTACAGAGTTATTCCGGAAGCCGGAAGCATAAAATACCTGCACGGCGTAGCGCAGCCAACCTTAAACTGTGATAACAGCATTACCTGGAACGGCGCAATTATAGACGTTACAGAAAGCGCCACAGCCGGGCAAAAGGTTGTAGAAAGCGAAAAACAATACAGAATCCTGCTCGAAACAATTAGAGAAGGAGTGCTGCAAGTAGATGAGAACGTGCAGATTGTGTTTGCTAACAAGCAAATGTGCGACCTAACCGGCTACACGCTTGCAGAGCTTTTGGGCCAAAACCCATCGTTGATTTTTAAAGTGTACGATAGCGACCTGGCATTTTTACAGCATAACCAAACCTTGCGGCAAAAAGGCATTGGCAGTTCTTACGAGCTATGCATTTGCCGTAAGCAAGGCGAGCGCATTTGGGTAAGTGTAAATGCAGTGCCTATTATAGATAAAAACGGAAATCTCGTGGGCACCATTGCCACCCACCAGGATATTACCCAAGAAAAAAAGGCAAAAGCAGAACTACTGCAATCAGAAAAAAGATACCGCACTTTGTTTAGAGAAAACCCACTGCCAATGTGGGTGTATGCAAAAGATACCAAGAGAATTTTAGCGGTAAACCAGGCCGCCGTAAATCATTATAAATACTCTGAAGAAGAATTCCTTGCCATGACGCCGCTCGATTTCAGGCCGGCCGAAGATAAAAAAGAATTTGGCGGTTGCATTGCCAAACTGCAGGAAGGTTCTAGCTTTAACAAATTTAGCAGGCACTACAAAAAAAGCGGCGAGCTGATAGATGTTTACATAACCGCGAGCCGGTTTAATTACGAAGGCACAGAAGCTATATTGGTAATTTCGCAGGATGTATCGGTGCAGACAAAAACAGAGCTGGACCGCAACCGGCTAACCTCCATTATAGAAGCAACCAGCGATCTGATCGGTATTTTCGATACTGAAGGGAAATGCACTTTTATGAACCCCGCCGGAAACCAGTTGCTGGGTTTAGATGCTGCCCCGCCGGCAGAGCAAAACACCGGTGTGTGCCCTGCTATACTTGCTCAGGATTTTTTAGGAAAAGATCTGCTAAAAAAATGCAGGCAAAACGGAAGCTGGTCTGGCGAAACGCAACTGCTTAACGGCGATGGAATACTGGTACCGGTATCGTTGGTAGTGCTGGCGCATAAAGACACAAAAGGCGAAGTACAATATTATTCTATCATTGCCCGCGACATTTCAGAACTGAAAAAATCGGCGTATGCGCTGCAGCAAAGCAAAGCGCGCTACAAATCGCTTTTCGAGCAAAATCCCAACCCAATTTTTTCTATCGATAACCAGGGCAACATTACCAGCGCTAATACTGCCTTCCGGAAAATAATGGGCAAAGAGCTGGCCGATACGCCCCACGTTTCTTTTCTTCAAATTATCGATTCTGAAATGAGAACCGAAGCGCACACCTATTACGAACAGGTTTTAAAAGGCACCCCGATAATGTATAATACAGTTATAGCAGATAAAAATAAAACAAGGATGATAGTAAATATAAACCAGATACCGATAGTTGTAAACGATGGAATTGTAGGCGCTTTTGGCATGGTACAGGACGAAACTAACATGTTCCACATGACGCAGGAATTGCAGCAATCGCACCGCGAACTACGCGAACTAACCTCGCGCATACAGGTTGCCCAGGAAGAAGAGCGAAAGTATATAGCCCGCGAAATTCATGACGAGCTTGGCCAGGTGCTTACCGCCCTTAACATAGATATAACGCTGCTCTTAAATAAAGTAGTGGCAATGCTGGGCACCGATCAGGCCAAAGAGCTTACCGACGATATGGAAGACCTGAAATACATTGCTAAAGAAGCTATATTATCGGTAAAGCGCATAGTGTCAGAACTTAGGCCCATTGCGATAGACGAGATTGGGTTGCTGGCCGAATTACGGCTGTACATGGAGCGGTTTCAGACCAGATATTCTATACAAACCAACATAGATGTGCCCGACGAGCAACTTAGCCTCACCGCCGAGCAGGCCATAGAAGTTTACCGGATTGTGCAGGAAGCCTTAACAAACGTTGCCCGCCACTCTAAAGCCACGAAAGTTACCCTCGAAATAACCCAGCAAACAGATAGAATAACCTTGGTTGTGTACGATAACGGCATCGGTATTCAGCACAAAAGCGATGCAACGGTTGTAAAATCTTTCGGGCTGATTGGTATGCGCGAGCGTGCCCTGATGATGGGCGGAACCCTATTGATAGCATCTGCTCCGGATGCTGGCACAACCGTTAAACTGGAGATACCGGTTATGCACGAAACAGAAAAAACCAATAAAAAAGAGCTGCAGGAAACATTGTAAACCAACCCGTTTTTTTGGTTCTGATGGGGCCCTTTTTAATGCTTACAGCCATTTACGCTGCGGGCATTAAAAAGGGCCTTGTTTTGAAGTAAAAATCACGCTGTTTTAAACCAACCAACGTACAAGCCATTGCTTACTTCAAAAAGGAAACAAGCCGGTTTAATTTAATGCTAAAGCAAATTGCTCTTCCGGCCTCAGATTTAATGTTTGGTCTTAACCAGCCTCTTAAAACATAAATTCGCCTGTTCTTTTACAAATATTTTTCAGCGGATTTTATTACTTCTTTTAACCAACTAAACATGTATCCGGAATCTACACAAATTCATAAGATAACAAATAACGAAGTTACCCTTCATACATTATTTTACCCAAAACCTGGCGCCGAAACCGTGCTTTTATTGCATGGCGGCCCGGGCACGCCAGATTCTATGCCCCTTATCGCTGGTTTACTCGCGCCCAACTATCAGGTGCTTTACTTCGACCAGCGCGGCTGCGGCCAATCGGAATGTACCGACGGTTGCACTATTACTATCGATACTTTATTATCAGACATTTGCGCCGTTCTGGATTATTATAAACTAAAGCAAGTGCATGTTTTCGGGCATTCGTGGGGTGGTTTACTGGCGCAGCTATTCGCCGCTGCGCATCCAGAAAAAATACAGAGTTTATTTTTGTGCAGCCCCGCGCCCGGCACTGCTATGGAGTGGCGGCAAATGGAAATGGAAATATTCTTCTTTGCTGTAAACAGAAGCTCACCTTTAGAGTGGCCAAGGCAAACTTTTTTGGCAATGCAAAGCAAAATCGGGATAGATGCAGGCGCGCAAAAATTATTTCAAACGTTTCATGGCATCGCCCACCGCGGTTTTTCGGCACAGGCGCCCGCTGATGAGGAAGTGAAAAATATAAAAGCGGCCACTACAAACAAAATCCGGTATAGTATTCTGGCGCACCCCGGTTTGCCTGCAGAGCTAAAAACAGATTTCCCGGTTACGATAACATTCAGCTCGCAGGATACCGATTTCTTTAAACTAAGCCGGCAAGTGGTTTTTAAACGGTTCGGGAGTGCGCAAAAAATAGAAATTCCGGAGGCCGGGCACTTTCCGTGGATGCACAATTTACCCGTATTTACAGAGGCATTCGGTAAACACTTTGCGCTGTAAACACGGCTGCGAATACTGTAAAACCGTGCTGCCGTATTAAGCTGCGGCGGGCAAAAAAATGGCCGCCGCAGCATAAAACACAAGCCCGGTTTTTATTGTAATTCGTAATCCTGAAGAAGCATTTATCTTTACACTTTCACTTACCAGATATTGCATGGCAACAGCCGACGAAAGCTCGCGTTTAGATGTACCATCGCGCAAAAAAACACCCTACCCCATCGGCGAAAAACTGCGCGATTACCTGGTGCATTACGACCGCGAACTAAAGCTGCCCATACAATACCAGGACCTGCTTCGCTACACCTTCGCTACGCCTTTAATAGATAAAGAAGGCAAAGACACCCTGTGGCTAAGCGTGCTGTACGAGCACAACGACATGCAGGAAATTTACAACGCGCTAACCTACATTTACGCGCTGCTGCACGCCGATGGCCGCATGGAAGTTATGGAGCATTTATCGGTAGCGCGCATAGATTATTGCACCTTCGGCAATTCCAAGCCTTTCCGGATACGCATTATAAACCGGCTAAACGATAATTACGACCATTTTTATGTAAAAACCGCCGATGCCTCGCGGGTGTACGGCCTGGAGCTGGAACATATTCTGTCGCCGAACCGCATAAATTATCTTACTTACAACAACACCTTAGTAGAACAACATATACCGGGTTTGCCCGGCGATGTTTTTGTAGAACAGCACCTTGAGAACACCAAGTTTAACCAGATAAGAATAAGCAAAGAGTTTGTAAAATTTAACGAGCGGTGCTTTTTACGTTTGCTCGGCGATATGCGCTCGTACAACTTCGTGGTAGATATTACGCCCGATATAGAGGCTAACCAATACCGCATAAAAGCCATCGATTTCGATCAGCAGAGCTACGAAGGCCGCAAGAATTTTTACCTGCCGCACTTTTTTAAAGAAAACAACAAACTCGTTTTTCTGGGCATGCAGTTTATGGATGAGAAAACCATGCGCCAGTACCAACAAGAAGAACGCAGCTTAATGGCGCACCGCATAAAGCTTAGCAAAAAGCGCCTCGGCAATTTGTTTGCCGTAATGAAAACAGACCAAATAGCGCCCGAAGAAAAGGTAACACAACTACGCGAAGATTTAGCCGAATATCATCAGAATGAAAGTTTTAAAGAGCTTACCACGATGGGCCAGATTGTAGAAAAGCATTTGAGAGTGATGCTGGAGAAAAACGGATGAAATTTAGCTTTTGATAGCCATAAAATCGCCTCTTACAGGTACTGCATTAAAGTGTAAGTTCTTAACCGGTTGTAATTGTAACCATGTGATAAAAAAACCGGGTAAGCAGTAAATATTTTGTATATTTATAATATCACCACAAAAGCTCTATGCGAAAAATTCAGTTTGTAGTTTCGGCCCGGCCCATGAAGGATATTCCGGAAGATGAAGACTTTGAATATTGGCAGAACCAGCCGGTAATAGAAAGACTTCGTGCGCTCACTTTAATCGTAAGCCAGTCTTTAAAACCTGGCCAAAGAATGGACAAATCGGTAGTGGTAAAGAGAAGAATAAAGCCTTAGTGAGAAAATGGAATTGTTAAAAGATTTTCAGGACTTTATTGATCTTTTAAATCAACATAAAGTTGAATATTTGGTCGTTGGAGGCTATGCTCTGGCATTTCATGGCAAACCCCGCCATACAGGCGACCTTGACATCTGGATTAAAATTTCAGAAGTCAATGCAAGTAAGCTAGTAATAGTTTTAGATGAATTTGGTGTTGGATCTCTGGGATTGTCAAAATCCGATTTTTTAAAGGAAGGTTTTGTAAGTCAAATCGGGTATCCGCCACTTAGAATTGATATTTTGAATTCTATTGATGGGGTTGCTTTTGATGATGCCTATAAAAACAAGCAAGTTATTTCTATAGCAGAAATCAAAATAAATTATATTGGATTAAAGGAATTGGTAGAAAACAAAAAAGCTTCTGGCCGAAGCCAGGATTTAACCGATTTGAAACAGTTGGCAAAAATTCAGAAAAAGAAAAAATAAATCAGCAGATCATTCCCCTCTACCACCCCTGTTTTTGCCGGCTGCAGCCCGTAGTTATCTATTTCCAGGCAAAGGAAAATAGAGCGTAAAGGTAGAGCCAACGCCTACTTCGCTTTCTACTTCTATGGCGCCGCCGGCATTATCCATAATGCGCTTAACAATGTAGAGGCCAATGCCGCTGCCCTCTACGTGGGTGTGCAG
>JAFADQ010000238.1 GCA_023424725.1 Bacteroidota bacterium | reverse complement strand
ATTACCAATCTTGCTTCTGATTACAACGCCGTTGCCTTGAATGATGACGATAACGATGGAATTCTGAACTTTGCCGACGTAGATTTCGTGCACCCTAAATATGGCGTTTGGCGCGATAAAAATTCAGACGGAATTAACGACTGGTTTGATCTTGATCTGGATGGCATCATTAACCTGTTCGATCTGGACATGGACGGCGACGGAATACTGAACACGATAGAAGCCAACACAGGATACATGCCCGCAGTAGTAACGGGTAGCCCTTTTAGTTTAACAGACGGACGCTACACAGGCACCGTGGCTACTGGCCAGATATCGGCTAACGGAATGCCTGTTGGCGCAGAAACAACTCCTGGAAGCGGGGTGTCTGCCTTCGCTTCGCCTGATTCTGATGGCGACAGCCATCTGGATTTCCTTGACCTGGACAGCGATAACGACGGACTTACCGATAATTACGAAGCACAATTTGTGTACAGGGCTCCGCTTGGCGCAGATGCTAACCGCAACGGGATAGACGATGCTTACGACCCGCTTATGGCAGGTGGCGCCGCGATTGTTATTTCTAATTTCGATGACGATCTGTTTGCCGATTATCTTGATAAAGACAGCGATAACGATGGCAAGAAAGACGCTTTTGAAGGGTTTGATTACAACAGCAATGGTTATTCGCTGGACGATTTAATGACACTGGCGCAAAACTTTAATATACGTGCCGGAGCAGTTATTTACAGCGATGCCCTTACTGCTGCCAATGTGCCCGCGTGGTTAATAGATTCTGATGGAGACAGTACCCGTAATTACCTGGATCCGGATAGCCAATTCTATTTAGATACCGACCAGGATGGCCTGATAGACCTGTTCGATACGGATAACTTTGGCGAAGTTGCCAGCCCTCCGGATAACGACGGCAACGGAAATCCGGATTTCCGCGATACGGGTGTGGTAACGCCGCTACCGGTTACGCTTATTAGTTTTACCGCTACATTGCAAGACAAGAACGTGCTGCTAAACTGGGTTACCGCCCAGGAAACAGACAACGATTACTTTATTGTAGAGCGCAGCGCCGACGGTAAAACCTTTACCGCTATTGGCAGGGTGAACGGAAACGGAACAACCAACTTTAAATCGTATTACAGCTTTACAGATGAGCAGCCGCTAAATGGATATACTTATTACCGCCTGCGCCAGGTAGACTTTAACCAAACCGCCTGGTACAGCCACGTGGCAGCCGTAAATATTAACGCGGCTACAGCAGCTACGCTTACGGTATATCCAAACCCGTTCAGAGATGTTGTACAGATTGAGTTGGGTGATGTAACACCAGGCGCATATACCCTGCACATTACAGATATGTATGGCCGCCACTTGCTAACAAAGAAACTAACCGCTACCGGATTATCTGTAACCGGTAAAATTGATCTTTCGTTTTTGCCTGGAGGTGTTTATACTCTAAGTGTAACGGGCAACAAAACAAGGCTGATAGAACAAATAGTGAAACAGTAAAAAATGTTCGGTAAAACAAACAAAGCCCGGTAATTTGCCGGGCTTTGTTTATTTACAGACCAGGTTATTATAAGCTGCGGCCCCCAAAAAGGCTGCCATCTTAACCCAATAAACTGCCGGTTCCGGAAAGAGCCTGCGTTTTAGTCTTTATTTATGGGATATAAATACTGGCTAACCTTAGCCGGCCCCGCCTGGTAAGGCTCTGGTAAAACGGGTGTTTCGCCGTTAGGGCAGCAGGGGCTAAGATAAGCTACATAAGAATTGTCAGAAATATCGCTATACTTTTCCAGGTCTGTAAGAGGTTTTACAGGTTTGCCGGTTAAATAATAAATATACACATACTCAAAACCCGGTGCATACAATTGGGCATCGTATGGCAATTCACGTACAGCTTTCGCTACTTCCGTTTCGCGCATTTCTTTGCTGGTGAAGCCATTGCCGTGCGCCTGAGTTTCGTTATGGAAATATTGGGTGTAGTTATAACGGTTTAGGCCAAACCAAATCAATATCAGAATTAATGTAAACTGAAAAACTTTTTTAACAACCGGTTTGCCTGGCAAATGCGTGGCAGCCCTAAATAAAGCTCCCGGAAAAATGCACAGCAAGGCTACAAATAGCGGCACCAGCATACGGTCATCCAGTGGGGTAGAGGCATCTACAAATGTTACCGATACAATTAAAAAACCGGCATACAGCAAACCAAACATCAACATCAGTTCGGCCAGCTTAGAGCGGTTTTGCCAGAAATAATGTTTCAGATCTTTGCGGTACATCACAATCAGCAAAACAATTGCTACTAACAAAACCAGCATGGTGCGGTTAAAGCCGGCGTTTACAGATCCGTCAGAAAAAAACCAATTGCGGATGGTAGTTTTAAGCTCGTGCACCCGCGCATCGCCAAAACCCAGAAAGCCAATGTTGCGGTTAGTGCCCGTACCCGATAAAAGTTTATTCCGAAGCATCCAGCCGCCAACAATAATTAGCGGGGGCAAGGTAACCAGTAGTATATGCCGCGCATGTTGCAGCAGTGGCTGCCGCCTGAAAAGTAAAATTGCCAGGCCCGCAAACGGCACCAGAATTAAGCCCGCGTACCGGGTAAAAACAGCCAGCGCGAAAAACGATCCGGTCCAGAATAAAGCGTGCAAATTGCCGGTTGTCAGGTATTTATCGAGCAGGATTATACCCCAAAGCATCAAAAACAGAAATAACGGCTCAGACCAGGCCATGTAATGCGTAACAACAATAGCATGCGATAATAAAAATAGCGCCGCTGCCGTAATGCCCGCTAATGTGTTATGGTTAGCATATTTATATACTACAAAGCCGGTTAAAACAGCGTTGGCGCCCATTAAAAACATTGCCAGAAAATAGGCCGCCCGCAAAGGTTCAGCGCCCGATACAAAGCTGATGGCGGCCAGCACAAGCGGGTAAAATGGCGGGTAATGCGTCATCGGAACGGTTTGGCCGGTTACGGTATTGGCAACTCCCAGTCCTTTCAGAATGTTTTTTGCGGCATCGAGATAATACACAGAATCGTGCGAAACCCCTATTTGCCAGGCATACATATCGGCGCGGTTTAGCCATACACCGGCTGCGAAGGCCAAAAAAGCGGCCATCAGCGCCCAAACGTTGTGGTATTTGCCTAACATGTTTTTATCGGCCATTGCTGGTTTTGCTGCAACGCATAGAAAATTGGTGCCCGCAGCCTTGCGGTTTATTTATTTGGCTTCAGGCGGTTTTTACAAACTTACTTTTACACATGGTCTAATAGTTTTCTTCTTCGCCTTCGGGTATAATAATTACAGGTTCGGCCGTGATCCAGAAACTATTATAACCATCGCCAACTTCTACGCCAATTTCGCCGGCCTGCAGCAATTCTAATAGCGCCAGAAAGTTAAAGATAATACCGATGCGATCGTTATAAGAAGAAATAACTTCTGCAAAAGATAGTTTACCCAGCGATTTTACCGTGGTGATGAGGTATTTTTTCTGGTCGTCGATGCTGTACGGGTACTGGTAAACGGTGTGTTTTGGCCGGGCCTGCTCTTCTTCGTAACGGTTTATGGCCTTGTCGAAGGCGCGGAGAAGTTTGTATAAGGTAAGGTCTTGCAGTTCGGTATCGGTATTGCTGCGGAGGGCGATTTCGTGCAGCTCGGCGGCGGTGTTGCCCCGGTTTTCCTGCATTTGGCGCAATTGCTCCAGTTGGCCCAGGTCTTTTAGTACGGCTTTGTATTTTTTGTACTCCAGCAGGTGCTGCACCAGCTCCTCGCGCGGGTCTATCTCGTTTCCTTCTTCGTCTACCTCTACGCGGGGCAGCAGCATTTTGGCTTTTATGCGCATAAGCGTAGCGGCCACCAGAATAAATTCGCTGGCCACCTCCATGTTTAGCTGCTCCAGTTGGTTAAGATAGGCCAGAAAATCGTTAGTGATGCCGGCGATGGGAATATCATAAATATCGAGCTCGTCGCGCTCTATAAAGAACAGCAGCAGGTCGAAGGGGCCCTCGAAAAGAGGAAGTTTGATCTCGAAACTCAAAACAGTACTTTCCGGACAGTAACAGAAACTGCAAAGATAGGTAGAAATAGAAGGCTGCGGATAGCAAAAAACCGGGCGCCACACGCCAATTTAGTGTGTAGCGCCCGGTTTTTTGGCTGTCGCAGCTCGCGAAATTCCCAGCGATGGCATCCCTTTGAGGGATGCCATCGCTCTGTGGGGCAACCGGCGCAATTATTGCTTGCTATAAAATGCAGGTGAATTAACGGTAAAAGCGTAATTTTGCATTTTTATGCCCTGAGGCTAAACTATTTATTCCAGAGCTTGTTCTGTTTTTATTTCAACAAAATTCAGACTGATTTTTATCCTAATCCGGAAGAGTTTCGTTAAGCATCAGATATTGCCTTTATAACCCCGCGCGCTGTAAATTATGATGATTCAACCAGGTGAGTTGCTGGCCCGGCTCGATACGCCAGAAGATCTTCGCAAACTCGATGAAAGCCAGTTGCTGCAGGTCTGCACCGAGCTGCGCCAGTTTATAATTGATAACGTATCTATTTACGGCGGGCATTTCGGTGCCAGTCTGGGCGTGGTAGAGTTATCGGTAGCGCTGCATTATGTGTTTAACACCCCGCACGACCAGCTGGTGTGGGATGTGGGCCACCAGGCTTACGGGCACAAAATACTTACCGGCCGCCGCGATGTATTCCATACCAACCGATTCTACGGTGGCATTTCGGGCTTCCCCAAGCGCAAAGAAAGCATTTACGATACCTTTGGCGTTGGTCACAGCAGCACCTCTATTTCGGCGGCGCTGGGCATGGCCGTTGCCTCTAAATACAAAGGCGAGCACGACCGCCAGCACATTGCCGTAATTGGCGACGGCGCCATGACGGCCGGAATGGCTTTCGAGGCACTTAACCACGCAGGAGTAGCCGGAGCCAATTTGCTGGTTGTACTGAACGATAATTGCATGAGCATAGACCCGAATGTAGGCGCTCTGAAAGAATACCTCACCGACATTACCACATCGCCAACTTATAATAAACTGCGCGACGAGCTTTGGAATTTGCTTGGCAAGTTCGATAAGATAGGCGGCAAAACCCAGGCCATCGCCAGCAAGCTGGAGAATGGTTTAAAGTCGGCGCTGCTCAAGCAAAGCAACCTCTTCGAGAGCCTGCGTTTCCGGTATTTCGGGCCGATAGACGGGCATGACATAAACCATGTAACCTCCGTACTAAAAGACCTGAAAGCCATTCCCGGGCCTAAGTTGCTGCACCTGGTCACCGTAAAAGGCAAAGGCTACGACCTGGCCGAAAAAGACCAGACCAAGTGGCACGCGCCCGGCTTGTTCGATAAAATTACCGGCGAGATATACAAAAAGCACCACGACAAGCCGCAACCTCCAAAATACCAGGATGTGTTTGGCCACACCATTGTAGAGCTTGCCGAAAAAGACGAAAAAATTGTAGGCATAACCCCGGCCATGCCAAGCGGCTGCTCATTAAATATAATGATGAAGGCCATGCCGCACCGCGCTTTTGATGTGGGCATTGCCGAGCAACACGCGGTTACGTTCTCTGCCGGTTTGGCCACACAGGGTTTAACACCCTTCTGCAACATCTACAGCTCGTTTATGCAGCGCGGCTACGACCAGGTGGTGCACGACGTATGCCTCCAAAACTTGAACGTGGTTTTCTGCCTGGATAGGGCAGGTTTTGCCGGCGCCGACGGCCCGACGCACCACGGCGCCTACGACATCGCTTTTATGCGTTGCATTCCGAACATGGTGGTTTCTAGTCCGATGAACGAAGCCGAGCTGCGCAACTTAATGTACACTGCCTCGCAACCCGATATGGGCCCGTTCACTATCCGTTACCCGCGTGGCGAAGGCGTGATGCCGGAGTGGCGCAGGCCGATGAAAAAGATAACCGTTGGCACCGGCCGCGTAATACAAAAAGGCGAAGAAGTTGCCATTCTTACCCTCGGGCACATAGGAAATTACGCCGTGCAGGTTTGCAGGAACATGGCCAAAGAAGGTCTGAAACCGGGCCACTACGATATGCGCTTCGTGAAGCCTTTGGACGAGAAAATGCTGCACGAGATCTGCAAAAATTACCAAAGCATTGTAACCGTAGAAGATGGTTGCCTGCAAGGAGGTTTCGGGTCGGCGGTGCTGGAGTTTATGGCAGATAACGGCTATGCCAACCGCGTGAAACGCCTCGGCATTCCGGATGCGGTTATAGAGCATGGCACGCAGTTGGAGCTACATAACGAGTGTGGTTTCGGGCCGGCGGGAATAGAGGCTGCGGTAAGAGAATTGATGGCGGTGAAAGTTACAGCCTGAAAGTAAATACCTGCTTTAGGGGCGCATAGTAAAAATTTGTGTAAAATGCAAATTTAATTGCTCTGGCCTGAAGCTTAAAATAAAAAAGAT
Organism: Bacteroidota bacterium; assembly: GCA_023424725.1. Classification (GTDB taxonomy): domain Bacteria; phylum Bacteroidota; class Bacteroidia; order Cytophagales; family Hymenobacteraceae; genus JAFADQ01. Next base: position 177 of record JAFADQ010000238.1, on the reverse strand, counting down.
CGTATACGCTGGTATACGATCTTTTTTTATTTGTTTACTTTAAGTGCAAGGCTATGAGGGTGTTGGGAAGTTTACTCGCTATATATTTTTTACTAATTGCAGAGGCTGCGGGGCAGGAAAAATGGTACGTCAGAGCCGAAGCCGGGCCATTATTATCGGTGTCGTACACTACAAAAA